>NZ_JBFBVU010000140.1:0-245 GCF_040689105.1 Meridianimarinicoccus marinus | reverse complement strand
CTCGGCCACGGAGGTGGCGTCGCTGATGACGACGTTGGCGGTGGTATCGGCATCCACATTGGGGTTATCGCCCGGAGTGGAGCTGCGGTCATCGGTGATGGAACCGGAGCCGGTGTCGCCGGTGGAGACCAAGGGGTTGGAAGAGGAACCAGCGCCCAGGATGACAGTCTCGGTGGACTCGGTGAGAGCGTCATCGATGACGGCCACGCGGACCTGCACGGCGGTGCCGGCAGCGGGCAGGGTGA
>NZ_JBFBVU010000139.1:0-250 GCF_040689105.1 Meridianimarinicoccus marinus | reverse complement strand
ATGAGGCAAGTGGCGAATAAAACCGACCGTATCGGCTAAGATCGAAGTGCCGACATCGGCCACATCAATCTTGCGCAGAGTCGGATCCAGAGTGGCAAACAGCTGATCAGCAGCATACACACCAGCATCAGTCACCCGGTTAAACAACGTCGACTTACCGGCGTTGGTATAACCAACCAGTGAAATCGTTGGGATTTCGGCACGATTTCGTGCTCGGCGTCCCTGATCACGCTGCTTGGAGACTTTTTCA
>NZ_JBFBVU010000017.1:0-87539 GCF_040689105.1 Meridianimarinicoccus marinus | reverse complement strand
TCACCTACATCCCCGCCCTCTCGACCTTCCTCCCAACAGCACTCATGGGACCGGAAATCATAACGAACTAGGGCGGAACCCGGACCGGGGCGCCGGTCCGGGACAGACATGATATGCGGCGGGGCCTGCGCCCCGCCGACACACAAAAGAAGTTTCGGGGGACGAGATGAAAGATCAACTGACACGGGACGCCTTGGAGTACCATTCCGCGCATCCCAAGGGAAAATTGCAGGTTCTGCCCAGCAAGCCCATGGCCACCCAGACCGACCTCGCTCTGGCTTACAGCCCCGGCGTCGCCATCCCGTGCGAGCGCATCGCCGAGGATCCGTCGCTGGCCAGCGAATACACCATGCGCGGCAACCTCGTGGCGGTGATTTCCAACGGCACCGCAGTTCTGGGGCTGGGCAACATCGGGCCACTGGCCTCGAAACCGGTGATGGAGGGCAAGGCGGCCCTGTTCAAGAAATTCTCGGGCATCGACGTCTTCGACATCGAAGTGGACGCCGAGGATGTGGACACCTTCTGCAACGCCGTGCGTCCGCTGGAGCCGACCTTCGGCGGCATCAACCTGGAAGACATCAAGGCGCCGCAGTGTTTCGCCATCGAGAAACGTCTGAAGGCCGAGATGAATATCCCGGTGTTCCACGACGACCAGCACGGCACCGCCATCGTCTCGGCGGCAGCGACGCTGAACGCGCTGGAACTGGTGGGCAAGAAGATCGACGAGGTCAAGATCACCGCCAATGGCGCCGGCGCGGCCTCGATCGCCTGTCTGGAACTGCTCATCAGCTTTGGCGCCAAGCGCGAGAACATCACCGTCTGTGACAGCCAGGGCGTGATCTACAAGGATCGTCCGGGCCGCCCGATGGATGAGACCAAGCTGCGCTTTGCCGGCGAGACCAACGCGCGCACCCTGGATGACGCCATGGAGAACGCCGATGTGTTCCTGGGCCTGTCGGTGGCCGGGGCCGTGACCAAGGAAATGGCGGCCAGCATGGCGCCGCAACCGATCATCCTGGCCATGGCCAACCCGGAGCCGGAAATCCGCCCCGAGGTGGTTGCCGAGGTACGCGATGATGCCATCTGCGCCACCGGCCGGTCGGATTATCCCAACCAGGTCAACAACGTCCTGTGCTTTCCCTTCATCTTCCGCGGCGCGCTGGACTGCGGCGCCACCGAGATCAACGAAGAGATGAAGATGGCCTGCGCGCGGGCCATTGCCGCCATGGCGCGGATCGAGGCCTCGGACGTGGTGTTGTCGGCCTATGGCGCGGACAGCCTGAGCTTCGGGCCGGACTACATCATTCCCAAGCCTTTCGATCCGCGGCTGATCCTCGAGATCGCCCCGGCGGTTGCCAAGGCGGCCATGGACACCGGGGTTGCCACGCGGCCCATCGCCGACATGGACGCCTACCGAGAGCAACTGTCGCGCTTTGTCTACCAGTCGGGCATGCTGATGAAGCCGGTGTTCGAAAAGGCGGCCCGCGATCCCAAGCGCGTGGTTTTTGCCGAAGGCGACTCGGTGCGCGTGTTACACACCGCCCAGCAAGCCATCACCGCCGGGATTGCCAAGCCGGTTCTGATCGGATCTGAAAGTGCAATTTCAAGCAAGATCAAGGATTTGGGTCTTGTTCTTGACATGGATGCCATCGAGGTGGTCGATCCCGACGCAATCGATCTGACGGTCTATGGCGACACGCTGCACGATCTGGTGGGCCGCAGTGGCATCACCCCGAAGGAAGCCCTGCGCGGGGTGCGCAACGATCCCTCGGTGCTGGCCATGTGCCTGCTGCAACGGGGCGAAGTCGATGCCGCCATCGCCGGGACCGGTGGCCGTTTCGGCCATCATCTGACCCGTCTGGAAGGCATCATCGGCCACGCCGACGGGGTGGCGGAACTGTCGACACTGAACGCGCTGGTGCTGCCCTCGGGGACGATCTTCATCGCCGACACCTATGTGACTCCGGATCCGACCTCCGAGGAAATCGCCGAACTGGCGGTTCTGGCCGCCCGCACCCTGCGCAAGCTGGGGCAGGAGCCGAAGGTGGCGTTGCTGTCGAACTCCAACTTCGGGGATCGGCCCAGCCCGTCGTCGCGCAAGATGCGCGCGGCGGCGCAACTGCTGTCGAAGATGGACGTGGACTTCGAATTCGACGGCGAGATGCACGCGGATGTCGCGCTGAGCGAGACCCTGCGCAACATCGTCATGCCCTCCAGCCCGCTGCGGGGCCGCGCCAACCTGCTGATCATGCCCAATATCGACGCGGCGCATATCGCGCTCAACCTGCTCAAGACGCTGGGCGGCGGCGTGTCGGTCGGGCCGATCATGCTGGGGGCCTCCAAACCCGTGCACATCGTGTCCCAATCGATCACCGTGCGCGGTCTGCTGAACATGTCGGCGATTGCCGTGGTGGACGCTCAGGGCGCGATCTGACGCGACAGGGGTTTTCGAAGGCCACGGGGGAAAGTGGCATCTTCGATAGAGCGCGCGCCGTGGGGGACGGTGCGCGCTCACTTTTTCAGGGGCACTGGCAGGGTCGATGCCGGGGCATCCGCCAGTCTGCATGCGATTGCAATAATTCGTGACGGTGCCTGCGGCTGGTGCCACAAGACATTCATCCGCGTCCGTGCAACATGGCCCACGTCCGTGCGTTGGGATTTCGCCGCCCGCGCGGGCTTGCCGATGAAAACAAGTGGACAAGATGTCAGACTACCAAGCCGAGAAACAAGTCGTCCGGGACTTTCACGCCGCATTGGACACGGCCGAAGGCGCTGCGATTGCAGACGTCCTGTCGGCCCATTGCGTGCCCGACCTGCTGTGGCGCGGGTATCATCCGTTTCATGAAGTGCAGGGGCCGGACGCAGTGGCGGCGCGGTTCTGGTTACCGCTGCGCACCAGCCTGACCCGGATGCAACGCCGCGAGGATGTGTTCATGGCCGGGGAAAACCGGGCCGCCGGGCAGGAGGGCGTCTGGGTGGTGTCCATGGGGCATCTGATGGGGCTGTTCGATCAACCGTGGCTGGGCATTCCGCCCACCGGCAAGCTGGCCTTCCTGCGCTATTGCGCCTTCTACCGGGTCGATGGCGGCAGGATCACCGAAACGGCCATGTATTTCGACCTTCCGCAACTGATGGTGCAGGCAGGATTGCAGCCGTTCCCGCCGCAGACCGGCGCACAACTGGTGCAGCCCGGTCCGCTGACCCATGACGGCCTGCTGTTCGATCCGCAACCTGCCGACGAAGGCGACCGGACCTGGGCCAGCATTGCCCGGATGATCGCCGATCTTGGCCAATGGCAAAGCGGCCTTCCGATCCACGAGGAACTGGCCCGCAGCTGGACCGATGACATGCTGTGGTGGGGTCCGACTGGGATCGGCGCGACTTACACCATCCCGCGCTATGTGACGCAGCATTCCGGGCTGTTCCGGGCTAGCTTTGCCGAACGTTCCAAGACCCATCACCTGTGCCGGATGGCCGAGGGGCATTACGGCGGGTTCTTCGGCTGGCCGAATTTCACCGCCCGTCCCACAGGCGGCTTCATGGGGATGCCCGCAACCGGCAAGGCGGGGGACTTCCGGGTGATCGACATCTATCGGCGCGAGGGCGACAAGCTGGCCGAAAACTGGGTGTTCATCGACCTTCTGCATTTCTGGAATCAGCAGGGCGTCGACATTCTAGCACGCTGCACCGCCGCCCCGCAGGGCTAGGCGTTCTCCAGCGGCTCCACGTCCACCAGTTGCCGGGTGGTGTGATCGCCCACCGACCGCATGTAGCCCTTGACCGGGGCCACATCGGCGTAGTCGCGGCCATAGGCGACGACCACATGATCGTTGAAGGCCTCGACCGCGTTGGTGGGATCGTATTCGACCCAGCCCATCTGCCGCCCGCACCAGGCCCGCACCCAGGCGTGCATGGCGTCGGCGCCTTCCAGCCGGGGCTGGTTCTCGGGCGGAATGGTGCGCAGGAAGCCGCTGACATAGGCCGCCGGAATGCCGATCTCGCGCAGGCAAGTGATCATCACCTGGGCGAAGTCCTGGCACACGCCGGCGCGCTGCTCGAAGGCCGCCTCGGTCGGGGTGTCCACGTCGGTGGCTTCGGGATTGAAGGTGAAATCCTCGTGGATGCGCTGCCCCAGCGCCCGCACGATGTCGTAGACCGTGGTCTCCGCTCCGGCGACCTCGCGGGCATAGGCGGCCATGCCGTCGTGCCGCGGGATGCGGGTGGAGGGGCCAAGGAAATGATGCGGCGCATCGGGGTTCAGGCCCGCTTGCGCGGCGATCTCGCCCGCCAGCCCCGGTAGGGTGCCGGACATATTGAAACCTTGCCCCTCGCGCGAGCATTCGACCCGTGCCTTGACCGTGAAACTGCTTTCCTGATGGGGCGAGGCCAGCGCCACCTCGACGGTCTCATTGCCAAAGAAATCGATGCCGTTGACCTGTTCCACCGGCGCCGGGGTCACTTCAAGTGTTCGCGACAGCACGCGCTGCTTTCCGGGCAGAGAGCGCGGCATCAGCCGCAGCAGATGACGGCCCGAACTGGCCGGGCTGGGGTAGCTGTACTGGATGGTCACGCGAATATCGTACTGCATCGCCCGCTCCCTCAGGTCAGATAAGCCAGGGTAGTCTGGTTCGAAATGTCGCCCAGTCCCGCCAGTACCGTGTTGAAAACTTCGGTGGACAGGGTCTCGGGCGTTTGCAGCGCCAGATCGGTGCGCGCCTTCAGCACCGCGCGGCTGAGCGGTGTCATCTGGTGGTGCAACTCGACCCCCGGCAGATGCCGCAGGTGGGTTTCCATCTGGTTGAACTGGAACAGCACGCCCCGCGGGTTCAACTCGTCCAATGCCATCAGGTCCACCACGGTTTCGCGGCAGGGTGCCATGGCATAGCGGCGGTGGTGGGTCATGACGCTGTCTCCGACTTCCATCACCAGATCCAGCCCGCCGGTGGGGCTTTCGGGATCGGCAAAGGCGGCCAGGCATCCGCACATGGTCGCGGCCCGTTCTGCTGCCCGCCCCATGGCCAGAAACCGCCAGCCGGTAAAGCGGTACATGTTTTCATGCACCAGCCCTGAAAAGCCGTTGAGGTTGCGCAGCAGCACGCTCATCGCCAGCGCGGCGCTGTCGCCGGGCAGAGCGGTCTCGGCCTGTTGGTGCAGGGAGCGGGTCAGGTCGGACAAGGCCAGCGCCCCGTCCACCGAAAAGCGGTCGCCGACCTGGCTGGCACAGGCGCGGGCGTTGTCGATCAGCGACAGAAGCCCATCGGGGATCGGCTGGGCACTGTCGCAGCCAAAGCTTGCCAGGTAATCGGTCGAACATTGCACGACCGGGGCCAGCGGTCCCTCGGTGTCGGACAGGCGCGCGTGATGGGCGCGCAGGATGCGCACGATGTGCTCGCCCCGCTCAACATAGCGGCCCAGCCAGTACAGGTTGTCCGCCGCGCGACTTGGCAGGCGGCCGGGGGCCGAGCGCTGCACCGCCGCCGGTTTCGACGGCAGGATCGGCTTGGGCTTGGCGCGGCTGTCACCGACGATCCAGACATCGGCCACCCGTCCGCCCTGCTGCATCGCCAGAATGTTGGAATCGGGCACCATTCCGATCTGCGCAAACCCGCCGGGCATGACCTTCCAGCCGCTGGCGGTGCGGGCCAGGAACACCCGCAGGCTCATCGGGCGCGGCACCAGCGCGCCGTCGATCAGCGTCGGCGCGGTCGACAGATGCACCTGCTCCTGCCCGACCAGATCCGGGCCGTTCTGCTGGATGCGTGCGGCGATTTCCTCCACCGACAGGTTGGATTGCGCGGCCTCGAACACCGGCGCCGTGGCGAAGGCCGGGCTGATCATCATGCCGTCGGGATGGTCGCGCATATAGGCGCTTTCGCTTTCCTGCCCGCACCACCATGTGGCGATATTGGGCAGGCGCAGATCGCACCCGTTCAGGATCTGGCTGAGCCGGGGCATGAAGGCCATCAGCGCGCGGGTTTCCAGGATGCCCGAGCCGAGCGCATTGACCATGGTCAGATGCCCGGCGCGAATGGCCCGCAACAGCCCCGGCGTACCCAGCCGCGAGCCCTCGTTCAGCTCCAGCGGATCGACCCAGCCCGCATCCATCCGCCGCCACAGCACCGACACCGGGCTGGTGCCATTCACGGTCCGGATCATGGTGCGGCCGTTCTGGACCGTCAGATCATCGCCCTGCAACAGCGGGAACCCCAGGTGGCGGGCGATGAAAGCGTGTTCGAAATAGGTCTCGTTCAGCGGGCCGGGGGTCAGGATGCCGACCTGGCTGTTGTCCGAGCCCGACAGCGCCGTCAGCCGGTCGCGGAATTCGCGGAAGAACCCGGCCAGCGGCGCCACGTTGGTCCGCGCGATCATGTCGGAATAGACCCGCGCCGTCGCCATGCGGTTTTCCAGCGCGAAGCCCGCCCCCGAGGGCGCCTGCGTGCGGTCGCTGAGCACCCACCAGTCGCCGGTGGGGCCGCGGCCGATGTCGAAGGCCATGAAATGCAGGAAATGTCCCGAGGCCGGTTTGACCCCCACCAGCGGGCGCAGCCATTCGGGATTGTTGGCCACCAGCGAGGCCGGCAGATGGCCCTCGGCCACCAGTCGGTTGTCGCTGTAGATGTCGGCCACCACCTGTTCCAGCAGCCCGGCGCGTTCGGTCAGCCCAAGGGCGATCTCGTCCCATTCGGTTTCCGAGATCAGCACCGGCACATGGCTCAGCGGCCAGTCCCGTTGCCCGGTATCCTGCGGCCCGTAGCGGCGGAAATAGACCCCGGCGTCGCGCAGGTACTGTTCGCCCTGTCCGATGCGGGCGGCCATCTTCTCGGGCGTCTGTGCGGCCAGCGCGCGGATGAAGCTGTCCCAGACCGGGCGCACCGCGCCATCGGGACCGATCAACTCATCCGGAACGCCGTCGGCGGGGCGATAGCCCTGCAAAAGCCGGGCGACAGAGTCGCCCGTGCTGCCGTCCAGAACTGCCGTCATGCCTCAGATCCCCGGTTGACGCCTCAGGTCCAATGTCATCGGGAATTCACGATGGGGCACTTCGCTGGGCGGGATGTAGTTGCCCGGAGTATGCCCATGCGGCTGGAAGCGGGCAAGGCGGCGTGCCTGGGCTTCGTTTCCGTTGATCGGGAAGGTGTCATAGTTGCGACCGCCGGGGTGCGCGACATGGTAGGTGCAGCCGCCCAGCGACCGCCCGGTCCAGGTGTCGAAGACATCGAAGGTCAGCGGCGCATTGACCGGCAGCACCGGGTGCAGCGCCTCGGGCGGCTGCCACGCCTTGAACCGCACTGCCGCCACCTTGATGCCGCCCAGACCGGTGTCCTGCATCGGCAGACGGCGGCCATTGCAGGCGACGACATAGCGGTCGGGATCGCGGGTGGTCAGCTTGGCCTGCAACCGTTCCACCGAACTGTCGGTATAGCGCACGGTGCCGCCGATGGCCCCGGTTTCCCCCAGAACGTGCCAGGGTTCCAGCGCCTGCCGGATTTCAAGGTTCACCCCTTCGTAGTCGACCTCGCCGCAGAACGGGAAGCGGAACTCGGCCTGCGCCTTGAACCAGTCAGGGTCCATGTCGAACCCGTGTTCGGACAGGTCGCGCAGCACTTCAAGGAAATCGTCCCAGACGAAATGTGGCAGCATGAACCGGTCGTGCAGACGGGTGCCCCAGCGGATCGGGTCGCCGGTGGCCGGCGACTTCCAGAACCGCGCGATCAGCGCCCGGATCAGCACCTGCTGGGCCAGGCTCATGCGGGGATCGGGCGGCATCTCGAAGCCACGGAATTCCACCAGCCCCAGCCGCCCCGTGGGCCCGTCAGGCGAATACAGCTTGTCGATGCAGATCTCGGCGCGGTGGGTGTTGCCGGTCACGTCGATCAGGATGTTGCGCAACAGCCGGTCGGTCAGCCACGGTGGCGGCACTGCGCCATTTTCGGGCGCGTTGATCTGGTTCAGGGCGATCTCAAGCTCGTAGAGGCTGTCGTGACGGGCCTCGTCGATGCGCGGCGCCTGGCTGGTCGGGCCGATGAACAGCCCCGAGAACAGGTAGCTAAGCGAGGGATGCCGCTGCCAGTGCAGGATCAGGCTTTTCAGCAGATCGGGGCGGCGCAGGAACGGGCTGTCCAGCGGCGTGGCGCCGCCGACGACCACATGGTTGCCGCCGCCGGTGCCGCAATGGCGCCCGTCGATCATGAACTTGTCGGCGCCCAGACGCGTCTGGCGGGCCTCGTCATAGACGGTTTCGGTGATTGCCTTGCACTCGTCCCAACTGGCGGCCGGGTGCACGTTGACCTCGATGACGCCGGGATCGGGCGCGACGCGGATCACGTTCAGGCGCGGATCGGGTGGCGGCTGGTAGCCTTCGATATGCACCGGCAGGCCGGTTTCCATGGCCGCGTTTTCCACCGCCGCCAGAAGTTCAAGGTAATCGTCGACGCTTTCGGTGGGCGGCATGAACACGCACAGACGCCCGTCACGCGGCTCCACCGACATGGCGGTGCGCACGCGCCCGCCCAGCGTTTCGGCGGAGTCAAGAACGGCGCGTTCGCGGGCCGGCGCCTCGACCTGTTCGATGGTGCGGGATTGCTGGGTCCGCTCCTTGCTGAGCGCGGGCAGATCGAATTCGGGCAGATCGCCGGTCTGGGTGACCGGGTCCACGGGATAGATATAGGGATAGGACGCCGATGGAATATGCGGCAGCGCCTCCAGCGGCAGGCGGAAGCCCACCGGGCTGTCGCCGGGCACCAGGAATATCTTGCCGCGCCGCGTGCGCCAAAGCTCGGACAACCATTTCGACGAGGCCTTGGCCTGCCAGCGCTGCACCGGCAGGATCATCCCCGATGGCTCGGTCAGGCCCCGGTTGAAGACGCGGGCGATGCGGTGGCGCGCCTCGGCATCCTTCAGCTCCGAATTCTCGGGCGTCACATTGTCGGGCAGGTTGCTTTCCTTCAGCATCCACTCGGCCGGATCTTCATAGGCGGGCAGCACGTAGTCGGGGTTCACCCCCAGCGTATCGGCCACCGATTGCAGCAATGTACCGGCCTCTTGCCAGCCGACCTTGGTGTCGGCCTGTTCGCGGGCAAACAGCGCATCGTTGCGCCAGATCGGCTTGCCGTCCTTGCGCCAGTACAGCGAGAAGGTCCAGCGCGGCAGGCTTTCGCCGGGATACCATTTGCCCTGACCGTGATGCAGGAATCCGCCCGGTGCGAATTTCTCGCGCAGGCGGTGGATCAGCGTGTCGGCCATGCCGCGTTTCATCGGCCCGACGGCCTCGGTGTTCCATTCGGCGCTTTCGAAATCGTCGATCGACACGAAGGTCGGCTCGCCGCCCATGGTCAGCCGCACGTCGCCGTCTGCCAGCAGCTTGTCGACCTTGTGGCCAAGCGCATCCAGCTTTTCCCAGCTGTCTTCGGGGAAGGGTTTGGTGATGCGCGGATGTTCTGCGGTGCGGGTGACGCGCATGTCGAAGTCGAAGTCGACCTCGGCGGGGCTGGCCAGCCCGCTGATCGGCGCGGCGTTGCGGAAATGCGGTGTGGCGGCCAACGGAATATGGCTTTCGCCGGTCAGCAGACCTGAGGTCGGGTCCAGCCCGACCCAGCCGGCGCCGGGAATATAGGCCTCGCACCACGCGTGCAGATCGGTGAAATCGTGATCGGTGCCCGAAGGGCCGTCCAGCGCATCCAGATCCGGCTTGAGCTGGATCAGGTAGCCCGACACGAAGCGCGCCGCGATGCCCAGGTTGCGCAACACCTGCACCAGCAGCCACGAACTGTCGCGGCACGAACCTTTCAGCGAGGTCAGGGTTTCTTCCGGCGTCTGCACACCGGGTTCCATCCGGATCACATAGCCGATCTTCTGCTCCAGATCGCGGTTCAGCCCGACCAGGAAGTCAACGATCTTGATCTTGCCGCCACCGTCGTCGATGCCGTTCAGAAGTTCCTGCAGCTTCGGCCCGGCCGGGTCCGGCTTGAGGTAGATCGACAGATCCTCGGACAGCTCCTCGGGATACTCGAAGGGATAATGCTCGGCCCGTTCCTCGACGAAGAAATCGAACGGGTTGTAGACCGACATGTCGGCCACCAGATCGACCTCGATCTTCAACTCCCGAACCGGCTCGGGGAAGACGAACCGGGCCAGCCAGTTGCCATAGGGATCCTGCTGGTGGTTCACGAAATGCCCGGCGGGCGAGACTTTCAGCGAATGCGAGATGACCCGCGTGCGGCTGTGCGGGGCCGGGCGCAGGCGGATGATCTGCGGGCCGAGCGTCACGGGACGGTCGTATTTATAGTGGGTCAGGTGGTGGATGGCTGCCGTGATCGACATGAAGGGCTCCCGTCGGTTTCACCGTCCAAGCAATCACATCCGCGCAACCGACTGCGAGGGGAAACTGGGCATTTCGGGCCATTCGGGCGAAATAGCCGTCTTTTGTCGCGCCGCCGCGCCCATTCGGCAGGCGGAATGAAAACCCGGCAACCGGGGATCAAAGTTCCGCGGACGGATCGATCAGCCCTTCGCGCAGGGCAAAGGCGATCAGCTGGGCCACCGAATGCACGTCCAGCTTCTGCATCAGCGAGGTCCGGTGCCGGTCCACGGTCTTGGCGCTGATGCCCAGGATCTGCGCCATTTCCTTGTTCGACTGGCCCGCGACGATCAGGTTCAGGGTCTGGCGTTCGCGGTCGGTCAGGGGCGAGGGCGCGGCGCGATCTTCCAGCAAGGCCGCCACATGGTCCGAGATCACCCGCCCGCCGCGCAGGATTTTCGGCAGGGCGGCATAGAGCGCGTCGTTCTCGGTGGCCTTGGAAAACAGCCCGTCAACGCCGCTGTCGATCAACTCGCTCAGCTTGCCCACGGCGGAAATGCCGGTCAGCACCACGATCCTGGTGTCGGGCGACCAGCGCCGGGCCTCCAGCAGCACCTCTGTGCCGCCCGCCAGGGGCATCTGCACGTCCAGCAGCATCAGGCTGGGGCGGTGCTGGCGCAGGGCGGCGATGGCTTCAAGGCCGTTGGCGGCCTCGGCCACGACCGTGATGCCGTGTTCCTCGATCAGGCCGGGGGCTTCCAGCGCGGCGCGCAACCCGCCGCGCACGATGGCGTGGTCATCGGCGATCACACAAGTGTAGGTTTTCACGACAGGCGCCCTCGCCGAAACTGCGGTAATCTGGCAAGCATGGCCGCAGCACATATGGGGTGCAATGGGTTTCGGCGACGCGGCAGGGACGGGAGCGCGACATGCAGACAACAGGATTTGGCAGAACGCTCCTTGGCGCGGCCCTGATCGCTACCGCCCCGCTGTGGGCGGCCGAGGATCTGCGCCCCACGCAGGGCGAGATCGATGCCTTCGTGCTGGCCGATGCGGATCGGGATCGGAGCCTGACCAAGCCCGAATTCAAGACCTTCGTGCAGGCGATGGCGCAGCAGGGTCAGCCCACCGCGCGCCAGATCCGGTTTTTCGGTGCCTATGGGCTGGCGTTCTCCATCGCCGACGGCGACAAGGACGGGCGCATTACCCCGGCCGAGTTGCGGCAGGCCGACGACCGGCATCGCGCCGGGCAGTGATCACGGCGCGCTGTCGCGCAACCAGTCGAACGTCAGTGTTTGCCCGGCCCGTTGGCTCAGGTCCACCGGCACCGACAGCACCGTGACCGGCTGGCGTCCGGGCTGTTTTTCGAAGTAGAACACGTGGCGGGTGGGGGCGAAGGCCACGCAGCCAACACCCGGATCGGGCAGCAGGATGCGGGCAGAGCCGTCGGCATGGTTGCGCAGCGTCTTCTGCACACCACGGGTAGAGCGGTTCTTCAGGCAGACCAGCACCGCGTCGTCCAGGGGGCCATCGGTATATTGCGCGCCGATCAGATCATGGGCGCCGCTTTGCAGGATCTCGGGCTGCGCGGCGGCCGGGGTTGTGGCGAGGGTGAAGGCGGTCATCAGGAGGCGAAGAAACATGCCGTGGGGCTCCGTTCTGTGTGCCTTCAACATCGCGCCGCCCTTTGCCGCGCGATATGAGGTCGATCCACCAATCGCCGCGCCGCGCACTTGCCAGCCGCGCGCAACCCGGCCCATGGTGACAGCGATCCTGACCGCGAGTGCCCATGTTGCCCCGACGCGCCTTTTTCCTTCTCTGGACGGCCCTTCTGGTCATGACCACAGGCCTGTGGGCCGCGCCGCCGGCCCGCGCGCTGGACATTACAGCAAGCGGAGATGCGGTCGATCTGACCCCGCATCTGACCCATGCGCCGGGGCAGGGGCTGGATCTGGCGGTGATGCTGGCACGGTTTCGCGCGGGCGGATTCAGCGCCGGGCTGGCGCTGGACAGCCTGTCGACCAACTATGCGCCCGAAGCCTGGGCCGGGGTGGAGCTGACCAATACCAGCCTTGATGACGGCCGCCCGCCCGATCCTTTCGCCATCACCTTGCACCTGCCACTGGTCAGCGAGGTCGACATCTATCTGATCCGCGACAGCGGCCTGACCGAGACGCTGCTGACCTATTCCATCTTTGCCCCCTTCGATCCGGCCCAGCACGCCGCCACGCGACTGCGCACCGTCGAATTCTACGTCGCCCCAGGAGAGCGGGTCACCCTGCTGGCCCATGTGAAATACGGGCCGTTCCAGACCCTGCGCATGGCGCTGCAATCGCCTCTTGGGGTGGCCGAGCAAACGGTGCGCGACACCGCCGGGCTGACAGCCTTCTACGCGGCCAGCCTTGCGGCGCTGGCGTTCTTTCTGGCGTTCTACGTGGCGCTGCGCGACTGGATCAGCTTGCTGTACGCGGCGCTGTTCCTGACCGGGTTGGCCTTCATCGCCTTCATGGACGGGCTGCTGTTTCGCCTGCTCTATCCCGAGCGGCCCGAAGTGCAATCGGCGGTGGGGTTCTTCCTGCTGTACGCGCTGTCGGGGGCGGGCTTTCTGCTGGCAGGTCATGGGCTGGCCAGTGCGGGCCGGAGCCGACTGGCGCGTCTGTGCCGGGGGCTTGCCGGGGTCTCGGCGGTGGGCTTTCTTCTGGCGCTGGCCTCGCCGGGCACTTACGCGGCGCTGCTGGCCGAAGGGCTTCTGGCGATCAGCCTCGTGGCCATCCCCTTCGGCACCGGCGCGTGGCGGCAAAAGCAGGGACGCACCCATGCCACGGCGCTGTGGCTGTCGCTGGCCACGGTCGCCGCACTGGTTCCGGTGGTGGTGTTGGTGGCAGCGGGCTGGGCGCGCGAGGCGGTGCCGCTGATGGGCGCCATCCGCATCGTCTATCTGACGATGCTGGTGGCCACGATCACCAATTTCGCGGCCCATGTGATCCTGATCCGGCGCGACCACGCGCGCGCCGTCGCAGCCCAGATGCAGGCGCTGGAGGCCGAGGCGCAAACAGCGCAGGAACTGCTGGAGACCGAGCGCGCCTATTCCCGCGCCCGTGATCTGGCCCGCCATCGCCAGCGCCAGTTGGCCACCGCCAGCCATGACCTGAAACAGCCCTTGGCCTCATTGCGGATGACCTTCGACAGCCTTGGCGAACGGCTGGAGCCCGACCTGCGCGCCCGGCTCGGCGAGGCCTTCGACTATATCGAGGGGCTGTCGGGCGAATACCTGCGCGATGCCGCCCCTCAGGAGGACGGCGATGTCGCGCCCCCGCCGCCCGAGGCCGAGGACCAGACCGAGCCCTATGCCCTTGGCCTGATCCTGCAGACCGTGCAGCAGATGTTTCAGCAGGACGCGATCTCGAAGGGATTGCGGCTGGATCTGGTGAACAGCAGCGCGCCGGTGCAGGTGCCGCCGCTGGTGCTGATGCGCATCGCCTCGAACCTCGTGTCCAATGCGGTGAACCACACCGACCGGGGCCGGGTTCTGATCGGCGCGCGCCGCCGGGGGGCACGGGTTGAGCTTTGGGTCTGCGACACCGGCCCCGGCATGAGTGCCGACCAGATCGCCACCTTCCGGCAGGAAGGACAGAAGGGTGCGGACTCGCAAGGCCACGGGCTGGGACTGGCAGTCTGTTTCGCCCAGGCCGAAGCGCACGGGCTGGGGCTGACACCCGTGTCCCGCCCCGGCCATGGCACGGTGTTTCGCCTGACCATCCCGGTGGTGTCCGCACCCGCCGACCCCGCGATTGGGGGATCGGCCCCATAACCCCGCAGGGGTCCGTTTCGTAGGGTCATTCCAGGCAAAGGCACATCGCCTCGCAACTGGAAACAAGGAACGGACCCATGGGACTTTTCAGCACAAGCATCCACAAGACCTACAAACTGTACGGCTGGAGCAGCAGCAAGGACGCGGGCTCGGGCAATGACACGATGTACGGCTACAGCGCCTACAAGAACAAGCTCTGGGGCGGGTCTGGCAACGACTTTGTCGCCGGCTGGGGCACATACAACGAGTTGCACGGCGGCACCGGCAACGACATCGTCAAGGCCTATGGCGCCAAGAACACCCTGTGGGGCGACAGCGGCCACGACACGATCTATGGCTATGGCGGCACCAATACCATCTACGGCGGGTCGGGCAATGACACCGTTTACGGCAAGGGCATCACCAACAAGATCTGGGGTTCCAGCGGCTATGACACGCTGAAAGGCTACGGCGCCTACAACTATCTGTCGGGCGGCGACCAGAACGACCGGCTCTATGCCTATGGCGCCAAGAATGACGCTTATGGCGGCGCGCATGACGACTCGGTCTACGGCTATGGGGCCTGGAACAAGCTGGACGGTGGCAGCGGCCATGACACCGTCAAGGGCTATGGGGCCACCAACTTCCTGTACGGCCAGTCCGGCAGCGACTACCTGCAGGGCAGCGGCGCCTGGAACAAGATGGATGGCGGGTCGTGGAACGACACGCTGAAGGGCTATGGCGCCTACAACGAGATGTATGGCGGCACCGGCGACGACACCATCGAGGCCCATGGCGCGGTGAACAACGCCTATGGCGGCGACGGCAATGACACCATCAAGGGCGTCGGCGGCGTCAACAGCCTGAAGGGCGAGGCCGGCAACGACACCATCGAGGGCATCGGCGGCGTCAACCACATCGACGGCGGCAGCGGCAACGATCACCTGATCGGCAAGGGCGGCGTCAATACTGTCTTCGGCGGCGACGGCGACGATCTGCTGGAAAGCGCCGGTGGCGTCAACGTGATGCGCGGCGGCAATGGCAACGACACGCTGAAGGCGGCCGCCGTGGTGGCCACCACCCAATTCGGCGATGCGGGCAATGACACGCTGATCGCGGTCAGCGCCAACAACGGCCAATGGGGCGGCGACGGCGACGACACCATGGCCGCCGTGGGCAATACCAACATCCAGTCGGGCGGCAACGGCAACGATCTGATGGTCGCCGGCGGCATGACCAACATCCAGTTTGGCGACGATGGGGCCGACCAGCTGTTCGCAGTGGGCAGCCTGAACCTGCAATTCGGCGGCGATGACAACGACCTGGCCGTCGCGGTCGGCGGCACCAACATCCAGCATGGCGGCGCGGGCAATGACGTTCTGCTGGCCGCGGGCGGCGCCAACATCCAGATCGGGGCCGAGGGCAACGACTGGCTGATCGGCGCGGGCTACGGCAACCTGCAATTCGGCGGTCACCTTTGGTCAACCCTGCCCACGGACATCAATCTGGGCGGCTTCGACCTGGCCGCAGCGCAGGCCAAGCTGGACGATCACCTGGGTGCGGGCGGCAGCGACGGCAGCAACGTGATGTTGGCGGCGGGCAAGGCCAACATCCAGATCGGCGGGCGCGGCAATGACGTGGCCATCGGCGGCGGCCAGGGCAATGCCCAGGCCGGTGGCGACGGCGACGACGTGCTGATCGGCTGGGGTACCGGCAACGCCCAGTCAGGCGGCGCGGGCAGCGATCTGATGATCGGTCTGGGCCGGGTCAACGTCCAGTCGGGCGGCGACGACACCGACGTGATGGTAGCGGTCGAGCGTGGCGACAGCGCCGGCCTGATGGTGCAGTTCGGCAATGACGGCGGCGATCTGATGGTGTCCAAGGCTGGCGACGGCGAGGCCGATCTGTGGCAGACCATTCAGGATGCCATCGACGCGGCCATGGACGACGACGATGACACCACCACCTCCACGTCCACCACGACCGACGACGATGATGACGACACCGAAGCCGCGCAGAAGAAGCAGGACGCCAAGGACAGCCTGCTCGACAGCGCCCCCTCGCTGAACCTGCAATTCGGTGGCGACGGCGACGATCTGTTCCACGTGGCAGGCGACATCGGCTTCCAGATGGGCGAGGCCGGCGACGACATCTTCCTGGGCGGCGGCACCTACAACCTGTCCTTCGGCGGCGATGGCAGCGACCTGATGCTGTCCACCGGCGACGAGATCAACGTGATGGCCGGGGATGCGGGCGCGGACTGGGTGATCGACACCGGGGTGTTTGCCGATCTCTTCTGGTCGGCGGTGGTGCCGTCGCTGCCCTCGGGCGTGATGCCGGATCTGGGCGGCGGGATGTTCAACCCGCTGGCCGGGGTCGAGGCCGCGGTGCAGGGCATGGGCGACGCGCTGGCCAATGCCAACCCGCTGAGCGGCGTGATCGACACGGTGGCGGATGCGGCCAACTCGGCCCTGTCCTTCATCGACTACGCCAAGGCGCAGTTCCTGGGCGGAGCGGGCGACGACATTCTGGCCACCAGCGGTGCCGACGCGGATCTGGTCGGCGGACAGGGCAATGACACCTACCTGTTCACCTTTGCCGAGAATGCCGAACTGGATATCGACGAGGCCGGTCTTGATGCCGTCCGCGACATCGCCCAGATGCTGGATCTGACCGAGGGCAAGATCGACGCCATCACCGGCGGCGGCGGCGGCACCGACACGCTGGAGCTGCGCAACGCCGGGGCATCGGATGCCAGCGACCTGCGGTTCTTCGTCGAAGGCGGCAGCGATCTGGTGATCGAAGGCGCCGAGGGCGCGGTGCGGATCAAGAACATGGACGACGACACCACCCGTGTCGAAACCCTGGTGATCTCGACCGGCGACACCACCCAAAGCTTCGACATCGGCGCGGCTTTTGAGGACGGGATGTTCACCGCCACCGGCGCCGACCGTCTGGCCCGCGACACGGCCGGGGCCGACACCTTCGACTTCGCCTTCTCGGCCGGGCAGGTGGATCTGGGCGCCTATGCCGGAGACGCAGGCGGCACCAGCGCCATCGACACCGCCTTCGCGGCGGCCTTCGGCGGCTGGATCGACACCGTGGCCAATGCCGCCGCCCCGATCCCGGTGGTGGGCGCGCTGGCCGATGATGCGGCGACGGCGGCCCATGCGGTGCTGGCCTTCGACATGCCCGCCACACCGGACATGCTCGACTTCGCCTGATCCTTGTGGACCCAGGACAGGCAACGGCCCGCCACACCGGCGGGCCGTTGACGTTTCAGCGTTTTTTCATGGCGTCCAGAAGGGCCGCACCAAGGGCACTGTTGCCGCTGTCCTGGCCCTTGGGTTTCGCGCTGCCGCCACGAGGGGGCTTGCCGCCGCCCTTGCGCGGATCGTTCTTGTGCGGACCGCGCGCATTGCGGTCTTCCTTCGCCGAGGCCCCGCCATCCTTGCGCATGGACAAGCCGATGCGCTTGCGCGGCACATCGACCTCGACAACCCTCACGCGCACCACATCGCCGGCCTTGACCACCTCGTGCGGGTCTTTGACAAAACGGTCGGCCAACTGGCTGACATGCACCAGCCCGTCCTGATGCACACCGATATCCACGAAGGCCCCGAAGGCCGCGACATTGGTGACGGTGCCCTCAAGGCTCATGCCCGGTTTCAGGTCGGTGATCTCTTCGACCCCGTCGGCGAAACTGGCGGTGACGAAACCCGGGCGGGGGTCGCGGCCCGGCTTTTCCAGCTCCGCCATGATGTCGCGCACAGTGGGCAGGCCGAAGCGGTCGTCCACGAACGTCTCGGCCCGCACCTGCGCCAAGGCCTTGCTGTCGCCCATCACGCTGCGCAGGTCGCGCCCGCAGGCCGAGACGATCTTGCGCGCCACGTCATAGGCTTCGGGGTGCACCGCCGAGGCATCCAGCGGCTCGGCCCCGTCGCGAATACGCAGGAAGCCCGCGCATTGCTCGAACGCCTTGGGGCCCAGCCCCGACACCTTCTTGAGCATCTTGCGCGAGGCAAAGGCCCCATTGGCATCGCGGAAGTCCACCACCGATTGCGCCAGCGACGGCCCCAGCCCGGAGACATGCGCCAGCAGCGGCGCAGACGCCGTGTTCAGATCCACGCCAACCGCGTTCACCGCGTCCTCGACCACGGCTTTCAGCGATTTCGACAGCCGGTGCTGGTCCACGTCATGCTGGTACTGGCCGACGCCGATGGATTGCGGTTCGATCTTCACCAGTTCGGCCAGCGGGTCCTGCAGGCGGCGGGCGATGGAGACCGCGCCGCGCAGGGAAACGTCGAGATCGGGGAATTCCTTGGCCGCCAGTTCCGACGCGGAATAGACCGAGGCCCCGGCCTCGGACACCACCACCTTGGTGGGCTTGGGGCCGCTTGCCGGCAGGTTCTTCAAGGCGTCGGCCACCAGCCGCTCGGTCTCGCGGCTGGCGGTGCCGTTGCCGATGGCGATCAGGTCCACCCCGTGTCGGGTCACCAGCCGCTGGATCGCCGCTTCGGCGCCGCGCAGATCGTTCTTCGGCTGGAAGGGATAGAGCGTCTCGGTGGCCAGCAGCTTGCCGGTCGCATCCACCACCGCGGCCTTCACCCCGGTGCGGATGCCGGGATCCAGACCCAGCGTTGTCCGCGCCCCGGCCGGGGCGGCCAGCAGCAGATCCTTCAGGTTGCGCGCAAAGACGGTGATCGCTTCTTCATGGGCGCGTGCGCGCAGATCGCCCATCAGGTCTAGCATCATGGTCAGCGACAGCTTGGTGCGCCATGTCCAGCCTGCCACGTCGCGCAGCCAGCGGTCGCCGGGGCTTTCGCCGCGCGCCTCCAGCGGGGCGGCCACGATGGCTTCGGCCTGCGCCGCGCCGGTCTCGGGATCCGGGGCGATGTCCACGGTGACGACGCCTTCCTTGGCCGCGCGCAGCATCGCCAGCGCCCGGTGCGAGGGCACCTTGGCCCAGCTTTCGCGGTGGTCGAAATAATCCGAGAACTTGGCCCCCTGCGCCTCCTGACCCGCGATCACCCGCGCGCTGATCAGCGCCTCGCGGTGCAGGAAATCGCGCAGGCGGCCCAGCAGATCGGCGTTCTCGCACAGCTCTTCGGCCTGAATGTCGCGCGCGCCCTTCAGAGCATCCTTGGCGGTCTCGAACCCTTCGCACAGATGCGCTTCGGCCAGTTTCGCCGGATCGGCGTTGCGGTTGGCGCGGATCGCGTCCAGCAGCGCCGCAAGGCCGGCCTCGCGCGCGATCATCGCCCGCGTCCGGCGCTTTTTCTTGAAAGGAAGATAGATGTCTTCCAGCGCGGCCTTGGTGTCGGCCTTCGCAATGGCGCGCGACAGGTCGTCAGTCAGCTTGCCCTGTTCGTCGATGCTTTTGACGATGGCGACGCGGCGGGCTTCAAGCTCGCGCAGGTACACAAGCCGGTCGGCCAGCAGGCGCAACTGGGTGTCGTCCAGCCCCCCGGTAACCTCCTTGCGGTAGCGCGCCACAAAGGGGACCGTCGCGCCCCCGTCCAGCAATTGCACCGCAGCCGTGACTTGCTGGGGGCGGGCGTTGATGTCCTGGGCGATGGTCTGGGCGATGCGCTGATCGGTGTCCAAGGAAGCTCTCCACTGTGGTCGGAAGACCGGTGTAACGATCCGTTCGGCGCGCGCCAAGGACTTCGGACACGGCGGCGGCGATTGTTGATCAGCCAAGACATTGTCTTGCAGTTGCCCCCCGGTTTGCTGTCTGATGCGGGCGACGGGCGATCGCGGATCGTCACAAGGTTACAGCGGCAGGGAGGCCACATGTCCAGCATCCAGATGGCACCACCGGATCCCGGCGTGATGTCCCGCCGCGATCAGATCGTGGCCGAACTGGCCAAGGTGTTGCCGGCCGATGCGGTGATCTCGGACACCTTCGAAACGCTGGCCTATGAATGCGACGGGTTGTCGGCCTATCGCTGCCCGCCGCTGGCGGTGGTGCTGCCCCATGACACCGCGCAGGTGGCAGCCGTCATGGCCACCTGTCACCGTCTGGGCGTGCCGGTGGTGCCGCGCGGCTCGGGCACCTCGCTGTCGGGCGGCGCGCTGCCCACCGCCGATAGCGTCATCCTGGGCACCGCACGGCTGAACGGAGTGCTGGAGACCGACTACGACAACCGCTTCATCCGGGTGCAGACCGGCATCACCAATCTGGCGGTGACCGGGGCCGTTGAAGGC
This sequence comes from Meridianimarinicoccus marinus, assembly GCF_040689105.1. NCBI lineage: Bacteria > Pseudomonadati > Pseudomonadota > Alphaproteobacteria > Rhodobacterales > Paracoccaceae > Meridianimarinicoccus > Meridianimarinicoccus marinus. The sequence continues at coordinate 67,242 of NZ_JBFBVU010000017.1, read as the reverse complement.
GACGGGTTTTTCTATGCGCCGGACCCCTCGTCGCAACTGGCCTGTGCCATTGCCGGCAACATCGCGATGAACTCGGGCGGGGCGCATTGCCTGAAATACGGGGTGACCACGAACAACCTGCTGGGGGTGACCCTCGTGCTGGCCGATGGCGAGGTGGTCGAGATCGGCGGCCCGGCCCCGGATGCACCGGGACTGGATCTGCTGGGGGTGATCTGCGGCTCGGAAGGCCAGCTTGGGGTGGTGACCGAGGCCACGCTGCGCATACTGCCCAAGCCCGAAGGTGCGCGCCCGGTGATGATCGGCTTCGACAGCGCCGAGGTCGCCGGGCACTGCGTGGCCGATATCATCCGCTCGGGCGTGCTGCCGGTGGCCATCGAATACATGGACCGCCCCTGTATCGAGGTGGTCGAGAATTTCGCGCATGCCGGCTATCCGCTGTGCGAGGCGCTGCTGATCGTCGAGGTCGAAGGCTCCGACGCCGAGATTGCCGATCAGCTGGACCGGATCACCGCCATCGCCGAGCGCCTGAACCCGGTCGAGATGCGCGTCAGCGAAAGTGCGGGCGAAAGCGCGCTGATCTGGAAGGGCCGCAAGTCGGCCTTCGGGGCGATGGGGCAGATCAACGACTACATGTGCCTGGACGGCACGGTGCCGGTTTCCGCCCTGCCGGCCACGCTGAAACGCATTGCCGAGCTGAGCGCCGAGCATGGTCTGAAGGTCGCCAACGTGTTTCACGCCGGCGACGGCAACATGCATCCGCTGATCCTGTTCGACGCCAACACGCCGGGCGATCTGGAGCGTGCCGAGGCCTTCGGCTTCGACATCCTGCGCGCCTGCGTGGATGCGGGCGGCTGCCTGACGGGCGAGCATGGCGTGGGCATCGAAAAGCGCGATCTGATGACCTATCAGTTCAGTGCCGAGGATCTGGAGGCGCAGATGCAGGTCAAGGATGTGTTCGACCCGGCCTGGAAGCTGAACCCCACCAAGGTGTTCCCGCTGGACCTGAGCGCCGCGCGGCGGGCCGCCCATGACTGACCTTGCTACAACGGATGCCCCCATGACGGTCTTTGCCGCCCCTGACGACGAAGCAGCGGTTCAGGCCGCGGTGGCCGAGGCCCATGCGACCAGGCAACCGCTGCGCCTGCGCGCGGGCGGCAGCAAGCAGGCGCTTGGCCAGCCGGTGCCGCAGGCCGCCGTACTGGATGTGTCGGGTGTGACCGGAATCACCCGCTATGAACCCGGCGCGCTGGTGATTGAGGCGAAAGCGGCGACGCCGCTGGCCGAGATCGAGGCGGCGCTGGCCGAGCATGGCCAGATGCTGGCTTTCGAGCCGCCGGATTTCCGCGCGCTTCTGGGCAGCAGCGGCGCGCCGACCATCGGCGGCGCCGTGGCGGGCAACCAGTCCGGCCCGCGCCGGGTGCAGGGCGGCGCCTGCCGCGACTACCTGCTGGGCGTGCGCTTCGTGGACGGGCAGGGACAGTTGGTGCGCAACGGCGGCCGGGTGATGAAGAACGTCACCGGGCTGGACCTGTCCAAGCTGCAATGCGGCGCCTATGGCACACTGGGGGTGCTGACCGAAGTCGCGCTGAAGGTGCTGCCGCGTCCCGAGGCCAGCGCGACCCTGCGCTTCGAAGGCATCACGCTGGAGCGCGGCGTCAAGCTGTTCGCACAGGCGCTGACCACCCCGTTCGAGGTCTCGGGCGCGGCCTGGGCCGAGGGCACCGCCTGGCTGCGTATCGAGGGTCTGACGGCACAGGTCGCCTATCGCCGCGACAAGCTGTCGGCGCTTCTGGCCGACGATGGGCCGACGCCGATGGACGCGGATGATCCTGCCGCGCCGTGGTCTTCCATCCGCGATTGCACCGGTTTCGCCGATCACGACGGCCCGGTCTGGCGCCTGTCGCTGAAGGCCAGCCTTACCCCCGGCATTCTGTCCGCGCTGTCAGACCGTCTGGGCGCGCGCGGCATGGTCGATCAGGGCGGTGCCGTGCTGTGGCTGGCGCTGCCCGACGCGGACCCGGCACAGGCCGACGCGATCCGCGCGGCCATTCCGAACGGGCAGGGCCACGCCATGCTGTTCCGCGGCCCCGCGCCCTTGCGCACCGCCGTCCCGGTCTTCCAACCGCAGGCACCCCGGCTGGAGCGGATCGCCGCCGATCTGTGCGCGCGGTTCGACCCCGCCGGCATTCTGAACCCCGGCCTCATGCGGGCCTGAGCAGGACACACATGCAAACCAGTTTCGCCGAAGACCAGCTGCGCGATGCGGGCACGGCCCGCGCCAACAAGATCCTGCGCGCCTGCGTGCATTGCGGCTTCTGCACCGCCACCTGTCCGACCTATCAGGTGCTGGGGGATGAGTTGGACAGCCCGCGCGGCCGCATCTACCTGATGAAGGAAATGCTGGAGACCGGCCGCACCCCCGATGCCAAGACGGTCAAGCACATCGACCGCTGCCTGAGCTGCCTCAGCTGCATGTCGACCTGTCCGTCGGGCGTGCACTACATGCATCTGGTCGACCACGCCCGCGCCTATATCGAGGAACATTATCAGCGCCCTTGGCACGACCGCGCCCTGCGTTGGATGTTGGCCCGCATCCTGCCCCATCCGGGGCGGTTCCGGCTGGCCCTGCTGGGGGCGAAGATCGCACGGCCCTTCAAGGGGCTGATGCCCGACGCGCGCCTGAAAGCCATGCTCGAGATGGCCCCGCGCCAGATCCCGCCGGTCAGCCGCAACGACGATCCGCAGGTGTTTCCCGCCACCGGCCCGCGCCGCATGCGGGTGGCGCTGATGACAGGCTGCGCCCAGAAGGCGCTGAACACCGAGATCAACGACGCCACCATCCGCCTGCTGACCCGCCACGGTTGCGAGGTTGTGGTGGCATCCGGTGCGGGCTGCTGCGGGGCGCTGACCCACCACATGGGCAAGCAAAGCGAAAGCCACGCCTCGGCCGCCGCCAATATCCGCGCCTGGACCGCCGAGATCGCGGGCGCCGGACTGGATGCCATCCTCATCAACACATCGGGCTGCGGCACCACGGTGAAGGACTATGGCGCCATGTTCGAAGGCGATCCGCTGGAAGCCGAGGCCGCCCGCGTGGCCGGGCTGGCCCGCGATGTCTCCGAGGTGATGGAAATTCTGGGCCTGACCGATCCCCAGCACGCCGCCCCCCTGCGCGTGGCCTATCACGCCGCCTGTTCCCTGCAGCATGGCCAGCAGATCAAGGACGCGCCGAAATCTCTGCTGAAGGCCGCCGGATTCACGGTGGCAGAACCGCGCGACGCCCATCTGTGCTGCGGTTCGGCGGGCACCTACAACCTGTTGCAGCCCGAGATCTCGGGCCAGTTGAAGGCGCGCAAGCTGGACACGCTGGCGGCCACCGCACCGCAGGTGATCGCGGCGGGCAACATCGGCTGCATGATGCAGATCGGCTCGGGCGCCCAGGTACCGGTTGTGCACACGGTGCAGCTTCTGGACTGGGCCACGGGTGGTCCGAAACCGGCAGAGCTGTAGCCGCAGCCCCGCTTCCCGCTTTTCCTTGCCGCGCACCTGTGCTTGGAAGGCACATCGCGCGCGCCGTTTTTCAGGAGATCCCGCATGCCCTTCGACCCGATGCTGATCGTCTATGCCGGCCTGCTGATCCTGACCGGCGCCGTGGCCGGGGTGATGGCCGGGCTGCTGGGCGTGGGCGGCGGCATCGTCATCGTGCCGGTGCTGTTCCTGCTGTCGGGCGCGCTGAACATCCCGCCCGACATCGCCATGCATGTGGCCGTGGGCACCTCGCTGGCGACGATCATCCCGACCTCGATCGCCTCAGCCCGGTCGCACAATCGCAAGGGTGCCATCGACTGGGATCTGCTGCGCGGCTGGGCGCCCTTCGTCTTTGTCGGCGCGGGCATCGGCGGGCTGCTGGCCAAGGTGTTTTCCAGCCTCGTGCTGACCGGGATCTTTGGCTGCGTGGCGCTGATCGTGGCCCTTAACATGATCAAGCCCAAACAGATCATCGTGGCGCAACAGCCGCCGACCTCGGTTGCCGGGCGCGGGGTACTGGCCACGCTCATCGGTGGGTTCTCGGCGCTGATGGGCATCGGTGGTGGCACCCTCTCGGTGCCGATCCTGACGCTGTTCTCCTTCCCGGTGCATCGGGCTGTGGGCACGGCCTCGGCCTTCGGGCTGGTGATCGCGGTCCCGGCGGTGCTGGGCTTCATCTGGGCCGGCTGGGGGGTCGAGGGACGGCCACCATGGTCGCTGGGCTATGTCAGCCTGCCCGCGGCGCTGCTAATCTTCTCCACCAGCATATTCGCCGCCCCACAGGGCGCGCGACTGGCCCATTGGCTGAGCCCGGCGAAACTGCGCTTTGCCTTTGCCATCTTCCTGGGCCTGACGGCCCTGCGGATGCTCGGCGCCGTCTTCAGCGGCGGCTGACCCCCCCTCCGGGCGCGCCGATCTGCCGTCTGGACCGGTGGCCCCGCGCTGTCCCACATTGGTGGACGGAAAGGGAGAGACCCATGGCACGGAGCGACCGCCATCACTTCGCGCAGACATCGCGCGATATCTGTTCCATCCTCAGGATCGACCCCGCCCGCGTGATGCGGCGCGCCGGGGTGTCACCGGATCTGCTGGTCGATGACGGCAAGGGCCTGACCGCCGCCGAAGTTTTTGCCGTCTGGAACGCCGCGCTGGAGGAAGCCCGCACACCCGAGGCCTGTTTCAACCTGGCCATCGCCTATGCGCACGGGCTGTTCTCGCCGCCGACCTTCGCGTTCTCGCGCTCGCCCACGGTGGCGGTTGGGCTGCAACGGCTGTCGCTGCTGAAACCCGGCATCGGGCCCTGCATGCTGACCCCGGAAGCGACATCGCACGGCCTGCGACTGCATCTGGCCCCTGCCGATCCGGCCTGCGCCCTGCCACAGTCGATCATGGCATTCGACCTGATCTGCCTGCTGGAAATGATCCGCCGGCACACCGGGGAAGAGGTCGTGCTGCAACGCGCAGGACTGCCCTCTTATGACGGCAACCGCCAGCGGCTTGAGGATTTCCTGCGCTGCCCGCTGGAGACCGCGCCGGGGCTGCTGTTCGAACTGTCCGACCGCGATGCCGCGCGGCCGCTGGTGGCCGACACGCCCGAGATCTGGGCGACGTTTCCGCCAATGCTGCAACGCCGCCACCCTGACGCCGCAGATGCCCTGCCGATCGCGGCGCGGGTCAGATCGGCGCTGCTGGAGCTTCTGCCCGGCGGCCAGTCCAATGCAGAGGCCGTCAGCGCCCGGCTCAACCTGTCCAAGCGCAGCCTGCAACGCCATCTGGCGCGCGACGGCCACAGCTTTCAGGGCATTCTGGACGCCACCCGCACCGATCTGGCCCTGCATTACCTGCAGGATCGCGGGCTGCCGGTCGAGGACATCGCCTGCCTGCTGGCCTTCAGCGATGCCAATGCCTTCTACCGCGCCTTTCGCGGCTGGACCGGCATGACCCCGGCGCAAGCCCGGCGGCCCGTGGCACAGACGGCCTGAGCGCTCAGAAATCCAACCCGATATCGACGTTGGTGACCGAATGGGTCAGCGCCCCGACCGAGATGAAATCCACCCCCGTCGCCGCCACTTCGGCGATGCGGTCCAGCCGCATGTTGCCCGAGGCTTCGGTGAGGATCCGGCCCTCCGCGCGGCGCACGGCTTCGGTCAGGGTGGGTGTGTCCATATTGTCCAGAAGCACGACGTCGGCACCGCCATGGGCCAGCACCTGATCCAGTTGCGCCAGCGTGTCCACCTCGATCTCGACGCGCATCATGTGCGAGGCATGGGCACGCGCGGCCTCCAGCACGGCCTCAATACCCCCGGCTGCGGCGATGTGGTTGTCCTTGATCAGGATCGCGTCCGACAGCCCGTAGCGATGGCTCGACCCGCCGCCATGCAGCACCGCCAGTTTTTCCACCGCGCGCAGGCCCGGCGTGGTCTTGCGGGTGCAGGTGATGCGCGCCCTGGTGCCCCTGGTCTCGGCCACGAAAGCCGCCGTCTGCGTGGCAATGCCCATCAGGCGGCCCATGAAATTCAGCCCCACCCGTTCCGCCGACAGGATCGAGGCGGCGTCTCCGGAGACCTCCAGCAGCACATCGCCGGGGGCACAGCCGGCACCGTCGGTCACGCGCGCGGTGACTGTCAGTTGCGGATCGATCAGCCGGAAGGCAATGCGCGCCAGCGCCAACCCCGACACCACGCCCGCCTGCCGCGCCACGATGCGCGCGTCATAGCGGGTGCCCGGCGGGATCACTGCGCGGGTGGTGACATCGCCGAACGCGCCGAGGTCTTCCTCAAGCGCGGACCGCACCAGCGGTTCCAGAACCAGATCGGGCAGGGTGGCGAAAGCAAGGCTCATGCCGTGTCCTTTGCAAGGGCGCGGGTCAGGGTCCGCGCATCGTTCAGGGTCAGAAAGCTGCGCTGTGCCTGCGCCGGGTCGGGATCGGGGAAATCCGTGCGCGCATGGCTGCCCCGGGTTTCGGTGCGCTGGAAGGCTGCAGCGGCAATCAGACTGGCTGTGGCGGTCATGTTGACCACATCGGGCACCTCGGACTGCGCGGCCTCCAGGTCCGCGATCCGGGTCAGCGCCTGTTGCAAGCCATCGGCCGTGCGCAACACGCCGACATGGTTGGACATGGTCTCACGCAGATCGGTGATCGCTTGCGGATCGGGGGCGGGGGCCGGGCCGGTATCGGGCAGGGCAACCTCGGGGGCATCGGCGACCGGCGCCAGTTCCACGCCCAGATCACCGGCGATGGTGGCGGCAAAGACCAGCGCTTCCAGCAACCCGTTCGAAGCCAGCCGGTTGGCACCGTGCAAGCCAGTGGCCGCAGCCTCTCCGCAAATCCAAAGGCCGTCAAGGCTGGCGCGGCCGCGCGCGTCGGTGGCAACACCGCCCATGTGATAATGCGCCGCCGGGGTGACCGGGATCGGCTGGGTCAGCGGATCGATCCCGGCGCGGGCGCAAGCAGCGGCAACGGCCGGGAAACGCTCGGGCAGGGCCGCGCCGATGGCGGCGCGGGTGTCCAAGGCCGGACGGTTGCCCGCCTGCACCTCGGCAAAGACCGCGCGGGCGACCACATCGCGCGGGGCCAGCTCGGCCTCGGGATGGGCGTCGATCATGAAGCGCGCGCCATGCCGGTTGACTAGAACCGCGCCTTCGCCGCGCAGCGCCTCGGTCGCCAGCGGTACCGGGTCCTCGCCGCAGTCGATGGCGGTGGGGTGGAATTGCACGAACTCCATGTCTGCCATCTGCGCCCCGGCACGCGCCGCCAGCCCCATGACCTGCCCCCGGATTGGCGCGGGGTTGGTGGTGCGCGCATAAAGCCCGCCCGAACCGCCACCGGCCAGCAGCACCGCTGGCCCCTCCAGCGCGACGGGGATGCTGCGCGACGGGCTGACCCGCATGACCTCGACCCCGGTCACGCGGGGGCCTTCGGTCACCAGCCCGGTGGCCAGAACTCCGGTCAACACCTGGATCGACGGGGTGGCGCGGACGCGGGCGATCAGCGCTTCCATGATCGCCTTGCCAGCCTGATCGCCCTGCACCCGCACGACACGGGCCAGCGAATGCGCGGCCTCGCGGCTGAGCACATAGCCGCCCTGGCTGTCGCGGTCGAAGGGCGTGCCCAGATCGGTCAGTGCGCGGATATGGTTACGGGCGGCCTCGGTCACCTGCGCGGCGATCGCCGGATCAACGGTGCCGGCCCCGGCGCGAATGGTGTCATCGGCATGCAGCGACGGGCTGTCGGCCACCGCCATGGCCGCCGCCACACCGCCCTGCGCCCAGGCCGAACTGGCGCCGAAGCCCAGCGGCGTCGGCGTCAGCAGGACCACCGGGCGCGGGGCCAGACACAGGGCGGCGTAAAGCGCCCCCAGTCCGGCTCCGACGATGATGATCCGGTCGCTGGAGACCCGGTGGCCCATGCCCCGATCAGCCTTGCAGCTTGCGGCTCAGGTCGATCATCCGCTCGACAGCGCGGCGGGCCCCGTCGGCAACGGCGGGATCGACGGTCACCTCGGGGCTCATGGTGTGCAGCGACCACAGCACCTTTTCCAGCGTGATCTTCTTCATGTAGGGGCACATGTTGCAGGGCTTGGCGAAATCCACTTCCGGAAGTTCGTCAGCGATATTGCTGGCCATCGAACATTCGGTCACCAGCATGGCGCGCGCGGGTTTCTCGGCATGAACCCAGTCGATGATGCCCTTGGTCGAGCCGGTGAAATCGGCCTCGGCCACAACCTCGGGTGTGCATTCGGGATGCGCGATGATCTTCAGCCCCGGCATGTTCTCGCGGTAGGCGCGCAGGTCTTCGGGGGTGTAAAGCTCGTGCACGATGCACGAGCCGTCCCAGAACACCACGTTCTTGCTGCTTTCATTGGCCACGTTCTGCGCCAGGTACTTGTCGGGCGTCATGATGACCGTGTCGGACTCCATCGCCTCGACGATCTGCAAGGCGTTGGACGAGGTGCAACAGATGTCCGAGGCCGCTTTCACCTCGGCGGTGGTGTTCACGTAAGACACCACCGGCGCGCCGGGATATTTGGCGCGCATCTGGGCGACACCCTCGGCGGTGATGCTTTCGGCCAGCGAACAGCCCGCTTGCGGGTCGGGGATCAGCACCGTTTTCGAGGGGTTCAGCACCTTCGAGGTCTCGGCCATGAAATGCACGCCGCATTGCACGATCACCGGGGCTTCGACCTCGGTCGCCTTGATCGCCAGTTGCAAGCTGTCGCCGACAAAATCGGCGATGCCGTGATAGATCTCGGGCGTCATGTAGTTATGCGCCAGGATGACAGCGTTGCGTTCCTTCTTCAGGCGGTTGATCTCGGCTACATAGGGCGCGTGGATCGCCCATTCGGGCGGCGAGATCACGCGCGAGGTGCGCGCATATATCTCTTCGGTCGCGGCGGCCTTTTCAAGCGAAGGGGCAAGGTCGTAGTGCCGGGACAATTCGGCGGTGATCTGGCTTGTCTGCACGGACGGTGGTCTCCGGAAGCGTGGACATGGGTGCCGCAGGGGCACGGATCGGGTCAGTCTCTTGCGCGGGCTTTGGCGCAACAATATATCGTGCCGGCCCAGTGGTAGATCGGAAGGCGTTTGCATAGCCAGAATGTGGCGAAAGGTAAACAGGGGATGACACAGCGCGGCCAAGCCGTTGCAACGGGGCAGCGAAGCCAACGCCCCGAGATTAGCCCATTGCCGCAAGGCCTTCTGCCGCTTATGTTTTGGCCATGAAGATCGCCTATATCTCCTCCGCCGACCGGGGCGGCACCGACCGCCTTCTGGAACAGTTTGCCGAGCGTCTGCAAGCCCGTGGCGCGCGCCTGTGCGGGATCGTGCAGACCAACACCGACTGCGGCCCCGGCCCCTGCGACATGGATGTGCGCGTCTTGCCTGACGGGCCGATTATCCGCATTTCCCAAAGCCTTGGACCACAGGCGCGGGGCTGCAGGTTGGACACATCGGCGCTGGAGCACTCGGTAGCCGCCACCGAAAACAGCTTCGATGCGGGCGCCGATCTGCTGATCCTGAACAAGTTCGGCAAGCATGAGGCGGACGGGCGCGGCTTTCGCACCATGATCGCGCGCGCCATATCCGAGGATGTGCCGGTGTTACTGGCGGTCAACGGGCTGAACCTGCCGGCCTTCGAGGCGTTTGCCGACGGGATGGCGCGGCGGGTTGATGCCGATCTTGAGGCGCTGACGGCCTGGTTCGAAAGCCTCGGCGCGACCGACGAGGTGGCCTGACCTCGCCGCAGGGCGACGCGATTCCCCTCGGGTACAATCGACACCGGGCCAATCTGCGCCGGGCAACGTCTGTTGCGACCCTGCCAGGATCAAATGTTCCATTTGACAGGACGTGAATAATGATGTGAATTTTTCATATCGTTTTTCAGGAGTCGCCATGCTGAAACGTCCCACCCTCGGCGCCGACCTGCGCGCCCTGCGCAAGACGCGGGGGCTGACCTTGGCCGATCTGGCCAGCCGCATCGGCAAATCCGTCGGCTGGCTGAGCCAGGTGGAGCGCAACATCACCCGGCCCGCGACCGGGGACCTGGAGTGCATCGCCGATCGGCTGGGCGTGCCGCTGTCGCTGCTGACCGGCCCCGCGCCCCATGCCCCCGACGAACACGGCCGCATCGTGCGCGCCAGCGGCCGCCGCCGCATCGGCCCCATGGAAGGCGGGTTAAGCGAGGAGCTTCTCTCCCCCGATCTGACCGACAGCTTCGAGATGATCCGCTCGACCTTCGCGCCGGGCAGCACCTCGGACGGCACCCTGCGCCGCGAAACGCAGGAAGTGGGGTTCATGATCTCGGGGCAACTGGCGCTCTGGATCGACGGCCACGCCTTCACGGTCGGTCCCGGCGACAGCTTCCGCATCCGGCATCAGCCCTTCCGCTGGTCCAATCCCTTCGACGATCCGGCCGTCGCGGTCTGGGTCATCTCTCCACCCGTCTACTGAGAAAGGCGTCCCATGGCAGATCTTCCTTCAACGGCGCGTGTGGTCATCATCGGCGGCGGTGTGATCGGCGCGTCTTGCCTGTATCACCTTGCCAAGCGCGGCTGGTCGGATTGCGTGTTGCTGGAGAAGAACGAACTAACGGCGGGCTCCACATGGCACGCGGCGGGCAACGTGCCGACGTTTTCGAACTCATGGTCGATCATGAACATGCAGCGGTATTCGACCGAGCTTTATGCCCGGCTGGGGGCCGAGGTCGACTATCCGATGAACTATCATCAAAGCGGCTCGATCCGGCTGGCCCATACGCCCGAGCGGATGCAGGAGTTTCAGCGCGCCTGCGCCATGGGCCGCTATCAGGGCATTGCCATGGAGATCTGGACCCCCGAACAGGCCAAGGCGCACTATCCGTTTCTGGAAACCCACGATCTGGCGGGGGTTCTGTACGATCCCACCGACGGAGACATCGACCCCGCGCAGGTAACGCAGGCGCTGGCCAGGGGCGCGCGGCAGATGGGGGCGCGGATCCACCGCTTCTGTCCGGCCACCGGCGTGACCCAACGGCCCGACTCCGGCTGGATCGTGCACACCGATCAGGGCGATATCGCCTGTGACTACGTGGTGAATGCCGCCGGATACTATGCGCAGCGGGTCGGCGACTGGTTTCTTCCCTATGGCGGCCGCCGGGTGCCGATGATGGTGATGAGCCACCAGTATCTGCTGACCGACGAAGTGCCCGAGGTCGAAGCCTGGTCCAAGGCAAATGGCGGCAAGCTGCCGCTGCTGCGTGACGTGGATGTGTCCTACTACCTTCGGCAGGAAAAGCACGGCTTCAACCTTGGCCCTTATGAGCCCAACTGCCGCGCCCATTGGGTGGATGACGCCGACCCCATGCCCGAAGATTTCAGCTTCCAGCTCTGGTCTGACGATCTGGACCGGATCGAGGATATCGTGGTCGATGCCATGGCGCGGGTGCCGCTGATGGCCAACGCGGGCGTGTCGCGCGTCATCAACGGGCCGATCCCCTATGCGCCCGACGGATTGCCGCTGATCGGCCCCATGCCCGGTGTCAGGAACGCCTTCGAGGCCTGTGTCTTCACCTTCGGCATCGCCCAGGGTGGCGGCGCGGGCAAGGTGCTGTCGGAATGGGTCGTCGATGGCCGCACCGAATGGGACATGTGGTCCTGCGATCCGCGCCGCTTCACCGATTACACCGATCCAGACTATTGCGTGCAAAAGGGGATGGAGGTGTACGGCAATGAATACGCCATCCACTTCCCGCACCAAGAATGGCCCGCCGGGCGGGATCGCAAGCTGTCGCCGAACCACGCCCGGATCGTCGCGGAGGGCGGCCAGATGGGCGTCTACAACGGGTGGGAGCGCGCCAATTGGTTCGCTCGGCCCGGCGATGACACCTCGCAAGCCGCGACCAAGACCTGGGCACGGAACGGCCCGTGGGAGGCTCGGGTCCGCGAAGAATGCGAGGCCGTCCGCGATGGCGTCGGGGTGATCGACTTGTGCGGGTTCTCGCGCTTCAGCCTGTCGGGTGCGGGCGCGGCGGACTGGCTGCGCGGACGCATCACCGGGGCGCTGCCGAAAGTCGGGCGGCTCAACCTGATCTATTTCGCCGACGTCCGGGGCCGGATCGTGACCGAGATGTCCTGCATCCGCCAGGCCGAGGACGATTTCCTGCTGATGACCGCCGCCCTTGCGCAATGGCACGATTTTGAGCTGCTGTGGCGCGCGCTGCCCGAAGGGCTGGTGCTGCGCGACCTGTCTGCCGAGAGCGCGACGATGCTGGTGACCGGACCGCAATCGCGCGACCTGCTGGGACGGATTGCACAGGCCGACCTGTCGCAAGGCTGGCTGACCCATCAGGCCGCCCGCGTTGCCGGGCAGGACTGTCTGCTGGTGCGGGTCTCTTTCGCCGGGGAACTGGGCTGGGAGGTGCATTGCCCCATGTCCGCCGGGGCGGCGATTTACGATGCGCTGCGGGCCGAGGGCGCCACGCCGGTCGGGATGTATGCGCTCAACAGCCTGCGGATCGAGAAAGGCTATCGCAGCTGGAAAGGCGACCTGTCGTCGGATTATTCCCTGCTGGAGGCCGGGCTGGGCCGCTTCGTGAAACTGGACAAGCCACAGGACTTTCCCGGCAAGCAGGCCTTGCAGGCCGAACACCAACGTGGGGCCGCGAAGGCCTTTGTCACGCTGGTGGTCGATGCCGGGGACTGTGACGCGCCTTACATGTCCTGCATCTGGAAGGACGGGCAGATCGTGGGCGAAACCACCTCTGCCGCCTATGGCTACCGGGTCGGAGCGGCGATCGCGCTTGGCATGGTGCGCGCCGACTGCGCCGTGCCGGGGACAGAGCTGGAGGTCGAGATTTTCGGGTCGCGCCACAAGGCGCGGGTGCAACCGGACGGCCCGCTTTGGGATCCGGACAACGCCCTCCTGCGGGCCTGACGGTGGCGGCGCGCGGGATGGCTGCCCCCCCCGGAAGGCGGCGCGGCGGCGGACGGGCTGCAAGGCTGTCGGCGCGCGCGGCCCCGCTGCCCGCGGACCTGCGCCCGGTGCGGCCGGGATTGGACGGCGGGCGCTACAAGGTGCTGGACGACGCCGATGTGATCCGCATCCACACCGCCGCGCTGGACGCGCTGGAACAGATCGGTCTGGCCAATGCTCCTGCCTCGGGGGTTGATCTTCTGACCGGAGCCAGGGCCATTTTGGGCCCCGATGGCCGCCTGCGGTTTCCCCGCGCGCTGGTCGAGGACATGCTGGCCTGCGCGGCCAAGGCGGTGGTCCTGCCGGGGCGCGATCCGGCTTTTGATCTGGACGTCTCCGGCAACCGGGTGCATTTCGGCACCGCCGGGGCTGCCGTGCATGTGGTGGACCCAGTCACGCTGGACTACCGCGAAAGCACGACGCAGGATCTCTATGATGCCGCGCGGCTGGTGCAGGCGCTGGACAACGTGCATTTCTTCCAGCGGCCCATGGTGTGCCGGGACATCACCGACAACTTCGAACTGGATACCAACACCATCTATGCGGCCTGCGCCGGCACCACCAAGCACATCGGCACCAGTTTCGTCGGACCCGACACTCTGCCGGGCTGTCTGGAGCTTCTGTATCTGATCGCGGGCGGCGAGGCGGCCTTTCGGGCGCGGCCCTTCGTGTCGAACTCCAATTGCTTCGTGGTGCCACCGATGACTTTCGCCACCGAAAGCTGCGAGGTGATGGAGATCTGTGTCCGGGCCGGGATGCCGGTACTGCTGCTGTCCGCCGGGCAGGCCGGGGCCACGGCCCCTGCGCCCATCGCGACAGCCGTGGTGCAGGCGGTGGCCGAATGTCTGGCCGGCGTGGTTTATGTCAACGCCATCTGTCCCGGCGCGCCGGCGATCTTCGGCACCTGGCCCTTCGTGTCGGACCTGCGCACCGGGGCCATGTCCGGCGGCTCGGGCGAGCAGGCGCTGCTGACCGCCGCCTGCGCCCAGATGCACAAGTTCTATGGCCTGCCGGGCGGGGCGGCGGCGGGCATTGCCGACGCCAAGCTGCCCGACATGCAGGCAGGGTGGGAGCAGGCGATCTCGAACACCATGGCCGGGCTGTCAGGGCTGAACATGGTCTATGAGGCCGTCGGGATGCATGCCTCGCTGCTGGGGTTCTGCATGGAGAGCCTGGTTCTGGGCAATGATCTTCTGGGGCAGGTTCTGCGCTGTGTGCGCGGCATCGAAGTCACCGACGAGACCGTCAGCATCGATGTCATGAAAGCCGTCTGCCTGGGCGGGCCGGGGCATTATCTGGGGCAGGATCAGACCCTGAAGCTGATGCAAAGCGAATATGTCTACCCCGATGTCGCCAACCGCATGAGCCCCAAGGAATGGGTCGAGGCCGGGCAGCCGCAACTGCTGGATCAGGCTCGCGCCCGCAAGGAGGCGATCCTGGCCAGTGCGCCGCATCTTCTGTCCCGCGATCTTGAGACCCGTCTGAAATCCCGCTTCAACCTTGTGACCCTGTCCCACAACTGACGGAGGCCGTCGCCGCATGTCGCTGCCCACCCAAGCCCGCGTTGTCATCATCGGAGGCGGCGTCATCGGCTGCTCCGTCGCCTATCACCTGTCCAAACAGGGCTGGACCGACGTGGTTCTGCTGGAACGCAAGCAACTGACCAGCGGCACCACATGGCATGCCGCCGGGCTGATCGCGCAATTGCGGGCCACGCGCAACATGACCCGGCTGGCGAAATACTCGCAAGAGCTCTACGGCGCGCTGGAAGCCGAGACCGGCGTCGCCACCGGCTTTCGCCGGTGCGGCTCGATCACCGTGGCCCTGACCGACGAACGCCGCGAAGAGATCCTGCGCCAGGCCTCGATGGCGCGGGCCTTCGGGGTGGAGGTCGAGGAGATTTCGCCGGACGAGGTGGCAGATCGCTATCCGCATCTGAACATCGACGGCGTCACCGCCGGCGTCTGGCTGCCCCGCGACGGGCAGGGCGATCCGGCCAATATCGCGCTGGCGCTGGCCAGGGGCGCGCGCCAGATGGGCGCGCAGGTGGCCGAACGGACCAAGGTGACCGGCGTGGCGCGCGATGGCCGCCGTGTCACCGGCGTGGATTGGGTGGGGGAAGACGGGAGCAGCGGCCACACCGCCTGCGACCATGTCGTGAACTGCGCCGGGATGTGGGGCCATCAGGTGGGCCGGATGCTGGGCACCAATGTGCCGCTGCACGCCTGCGAGCATTTCTACATCGTCACCGAAAGCATCCCCGGCCTGACCAGCCTGCCGGTGCTGCGGGTGCCCGATGAATGCGCCTATTACAAGGAAGACGCGGGCAAGATCCTGCTGGGCGCCTTCGAGCCGCAGGCCAAGCCCTGGGCCATGGACGGCATCCCCGACAGTTTCGAGTTCGATCAACTGCCCGAGGATTTCGACCATTTCGAACCGATCCTCGAAGCCGCCGTGAACCGGATGCCGATGCTGGCCGAGGCGGGCATTCACACGTTCTTCAACGGTCCCGAAAGCTTCACGCCGGACGATGCCTATCACCTGGGCCTTGCGCCCGAGATGGACAATGTCTGGGTGGCCGCCGGGTTCAACTCCATCGGCATCCAGTCGGCGGGCGGGGCGGGCATGGCGCTGGCGCAATGGATGGACGCGGGTGAGAAACCCTTCGATCTGGGCGACGTGGATATTTCCCGGATGCAACCGTTTCAAGGCAACCGGCACTATCTGTTCGAACGATCGAAGGAAACGCTCGGTCTGCTCTATGCCGACCATTTCCCCTATCGCCAGAAAGCCAAGGCACGCGGCATCCGCCGGTCGCCCTTCCATCACCATTTGCAAGAGCGCGGCGCGGTGTTTGGCGAACTGGCGGGATGGGAGCGTGCCAATTGGTTCGCCCGCGCCGGGCAGGCGCGCGCCTATGACTATTCGTGGCAACGGCAGAACTGGTTTGCCAACGCCGCCGCCGAACATCGGGCTGTGCGTGAGAACGTCGGGCTGTACGACATGTCCTCCTTCGGCAAGATCCGGGTCGAAGGCCCGGAGGCCGAGGCTTTCCTGAACCATGTGGGCGGCGGCGATGTCTCGGGTCCCGTGGGCAAGATCACCTACACCCAGTTCCTGAACCCCGCCGGCGGGATCGAGGCGGATGTGACCGTCACCCGCCTGTCGGAAACAGCCTATCTGGTGGTAACCCCTGCTGCCACGCGGCTGGCCGACCAGACATGGCTGGCAAGGCACCGGGGCGATTTCCGCGTCACCCTGACCGACATGACCGCCGCCGAGGGCGTGCTGGCGGTGATGGGACCGATGTCGCGGGCCTTGCTGGAACGGGTCTCGCCCAATGATTTCACCAATGCGGCCAACCCGTTTGGCACCGCGCAGGAGATCGAACTGGGCATGGGTCTGGCCCGCGCCCACAGGGTCAGCTACGTGGGGGAACTGGGCTGGGAGATCTACGTCTCTGCCGACATGGCCGGCCACGCCTTCGAAACCCTCTGGGACGCCGGGCAGGAGCTGAACTTGACCCTATGCGGGCTGCACATGATGGACAGTTGCCGCATGGAAAAGGGCTTTCGCCATTTCGGCCATGACATCACCTGCGAGGATCACGTGCTGGAGGCCGGGCTGGGATTTGCCGTGAAAACGGAAAAACCCGGTTTCATCGGCCGCGACGCGGTGCTGCGCAAACGCGAGACCGGGCTGCAGAACCGGCTGGTGCAGTTCAGACTGACCGATCCCGAACCGATGCTGTATCACGCCGAGCCGATCCTGCGCGACGGGGCAGTCGTGGGGCATCTGACCTCGGGCGCCTATGGCCATCATTTGGGCGCGGCCATGGGGATGGGCTATGTGCCCTGCGCCGGGGAAAGCGCGGCGCAGGTGCTGGCCTCGACCTATGAGATCGAGGTTGCGGGCGTGCGCGTCAGGGCCGAAGCCAGCCTTGCGCCCTTCTATGATCCCAAGGGCACGCGCCTGCGCGGCTGAGGAAGGACCACAGGCCAGAGCCACTGCCAACTTGCGCCACCCCCGGTTTACGGCAATGCTGCGGCCAAAGGGGCGGTGTCGCCGCCCCCTGATTTCAAGCGTTTGGCGTGGCTTGTCCGCGTCGGGGATAGCGGGAGGCATTCGGGCATGAGCGACAGACAGACACCTTCCACGCGGGACCGGTTTCACGTGTTCCGCCCGCTTCAGACCCGCTGGATGGACACGGACGTCTACGGCCATGTGAACAATGTCATCCATTATTCGCTGTTCGACACGGCGGTGAACGGCTGGCTGATGGAGGAGGGTCTGCTGGATCCGCGCACTTCGGACAGTTACGGGCTGGTGGTGGAAACCGGCTGCCGCTATTTCGCCGAACTGCGCTTTCCCGACCTCGTGACCGCCGGGCTGCGCATCGGCAAGCTGGGCAACAGCTCGGTCCGGTTCGAGATCGGGCTGTTTGCCAACGACGATCAGACTGCTGCCGCCGAGGGCTTTTTCGTCCATGTCTACGTGCGCCGCGACACCCACCGTCCCACCGCCATCGACGGCAAGCGCCGCGCCGCCTTCGAAGCCCTGATGGACGACACGGCACATCGACCGGGGTGATCGCATTTCGTTCAGCTATCGTGACTTAGCGAAAGCGCCCGTTGACGGTATCGTCGGCGAAACACCCGGTGTGAGCGCCGGAAGGAAGGAACCGGGATGGGATTGATCCTGCTGTGCTTGGTCACCGCTGCCTACTGCATGTTCGGCAAGCGGCTGGAACGGACGATGGTGACCGGCCCGATGATCTTCATCGCGCTCGGCGTCGTCCTGAACCAGGCGGGGCTGTACGATGCGGTCTATGGCGAAGAAGCCCTGCATGTGGTGGCCGAACTGGCGCTGATCCTGCTGCTGTTTCTGGACGCTGCCCAGACCAACCTGCGCGTGTTGGCCCGCAGCCATCAATGGCCCGTGCGCATGTTGCTGCTGGGGCTGCCGCTGGCCTGGCTGCTGGGGGCGGGGGCCATTCACCTGATCCTGCCCGACTGGCCGCTGATCTTCGCGCTGCTGATGGCCGCCATCCTGACCCCCACGGATGCCGCCCTGGGGCAGGCGGTGGTGTCGAACCCCGACGTGCCGGAACGTCCGCGCCGGGCGCTGACCGTGGAAAGCGGCCTGAACGATGGTCTGGCGCTGCCGCTGATCCTGTTGCTGGCCTCGATCGCCGGATCCATCGTCACCAACGACGCGCGCGACTGGGCCATCTTCGGGATGAAGCAACTGACGCTCGGGCCGCTGGCGGGCATCGCCATTGGCTGGCTGGGCGGGCGGTTGCTGATCTGGGCCAAGGATACCCGCGCCACGTCGAAAGCATATGAGGGCATCGGCGCCATCGCGCTGGCCACAGGCACCTATCTGCTGGCCGATCTGATCGGCGGCAACGGCTTCATCGCGGCCTTTACCGGCGGGCTGGTCTTTGGCCATGTGGTCAAGGACCGGTGCCACTTCGTCTATGAATTCACCGAGAACGAGGGCCAGATGCTGGCCTGGGGCGCCTTTTTCCTGCTGGGGGTCACGCTGGTGCCCGATGCGCTGCCGCACCTGGGGCTGGGCGAACTGGCGGTGATCCTGGCCAGCCTGTTCATCACAAGGCCGCTGGCGATCTGGCTGTCGCTGGCGGGCACCGATGCCTCGCCCATGACCAAAGTCTTCTTCGGCTGGTTCGGCCCGCGCGGTCTGGCCACGGCGCTGTTTGCCTTCACGGTGATGCCCGATATCGGAGCGGAATGGGGTGAAAAGATCCTGTTTCTTGCCATCAACACGGTCTGGATCAGCGCGCTTCTGCACGGGCTGACCGCCGTGCCCGCCGCCCGCGCCTATGCCGCGCGCCTGTCGGAACTGACGCCCAAGGCCGAACTGACCCCGATCAAGGCTTCGGCCAAACCGCTGCGCACCCGCTATCTGCGCCCCCGAAACGTCCCCCGCTCAGGAGAGAACCCATGAAGAAGATCCAGATTGCCCGTTACGACGACCTGCCCGACCGCGACCCGCAATATGCGCTGGTCGGAGAGGTCGATCTGGTGGTGGTGCGCTTTGACGACGAGGTCTCGGTCTTCTATGGCCGCTGCCTGCACCGCGGCGCGCTGATGTCGGACGGGTTCGTGCGCGGGCGCAACCTGATCTGCGGCGTCCACGACTGGGACTACCGGCTGGACACCGGCGTGTCGGAATACGCCAACGAGGAAAAGCTGCCGAAGTTCACCTGCTGGGTCGAGGCCGGCAATATCGTCGTCGATGAGGACGAGATCCTGGCCTGGCAGCAGGACAACCCCCAGCCGTTCAACCGCGACGCCTATCTGGGGCTTTACGCCGACACCTCCCATGGCACCGAGGAAGAACCCTATGCCGGGCTGATCCAGGCCTACGCCCGCAGCGGCCTGAAAAAGACCGGCCATCACGGCGCGGTGGAGGCCATGGGCGTGCCGCGCACGCAGCTGCCCGATTGGGACGACATCCAGCTCCTGACGGCGCAATTGCACCGTGCGCCGCTGCTGGACGACGACGCCGTCGGCACCGAGGTGGTGATCGGCCCCAACTGCGCCAAGCCGCTGACCCTGAAGATCCCGCTGTTCGTGTCGGACATGAGCTTTGGCGCGCTGTCGGAACCGGCGAAACTGTCGCTGGCGCGCGGCGCGGAACTGGCGGGCACCGGTATCTGCTCGGGCGAGGGCGGCATGCTGCCCGAAGAGCAGCAGATGAACTCGCGCTATTTCTACGAACTGGCCTCGGCCCGTTTCGGGTTCGACTGGGACAAGCTGGCCCGCGTGCAGGCGTTTCACTTCAAGGGTGGTCAGGGCGCCAAGACCGGCACTGGCGGCCATCTGCCGGGCAAGAAGGTGGTGGGCAAGATCGCCGAGGTTCGGGGTCTGGAGGAAGGCACCGATGCGATCTCGCCGCCACGCTTTCCGGATTGGACGGAACCGCGCCAGATCAAGGACTTCGCCGACGAAGTTCGCGTACGAACCGGGGGCATTCCCATCGGCTACAAGCTGAGCGCCCAGCACATCGAGAAGGACATCGACGCCGCCCTTGAAGTGGGCGTGGACTATATCATCCTCGACGGGCGCGGCGGCGGCACCGGAGCCGCGCCGATCCTGTTCCGCGACAATATCTCGGTGCCGACAATCCCGGCGCTGGCGCGTGCGCGGCTGCATCTGGATGTGCTGGGCCGGTCCGATGTGACGCTGGTCATCACCGGCGGGCTGCGCAAACCGGCGGATTTCATCAAGGCACTGGCGCTTGGCGCCGATGCGGTGGCGCTGTCGAACTCGGCCATGCAGGCCATCGGCTGCATCGCCATGCGCGCCTGCCACACCAACAACTGCCCGGTCGGCATCGCCACCCAGAAGCCCGAACTGGTCAACCGGCTGGTGGTCGAGAAATCCGCGCGGCGGCTGGCCAATTTCTTCGAGGCCGCCACCGAACTGATGCAAGTCATGGCCCGCGCCTGCGGTCACGACCATCTGTCGAAATTCAACGCCGACGACCTGACCACCTGGAAGCGCGAGATGTCGGATCTGACCGGTATCCCCTATGGCGGGCTTGGCCGGCCCTAGCGCTGCAGCACATAGCTGCCCGGTGCGGGCATCAGCGGGGCCAGACCCTCGGCGCGGTTGCCCATGGGCGGCGGTGCCACCGTTTCGGGCGCGGACTTGCCCGCCAGCCAGTCGGCCCAGGCCGTCCACCACGCGCCGTCGATCTGCGGATGCCCTTCCTGCCAGCTGTCGGGGTCCATATAGCGCCGTCCGACCGGGCGGTGTCCCATCCGGTAGTGCCGGTGCGGCTTGCCCGGCACGCTGAGAATACCGCCATTGTGGCCGCCGCTGGTCAGCACGAAGGACAGGTCGGATTCGGTGAACAGCGTCGCCTTGTAGACCGACCGCCACGGCGCGATGTGATCCTGTTCCGTGCCGACCACGAAGAAGGGGGCCGTGATGTCACGCAGCGCGATGACCCGGCCTTCAACTGCGAACCGTCCCGCGGTCAGCCGGTTTTCCAGGAACAGCCCGCGCAGGTATTCGGCGTGCATCCGGTAGGGCATTCGCGTCGCATCGGCGTTCCAGGCCGAGATGTCGAACTCATGCTCTTCCTCGCCCAGGAAATACCGGCGCACGGCGCGGGTCCAGACCAGATCTTGCGCACGCAGCATCTGGAAAGCGCCGGCCATCTGCTTCTGGTCCAGCACGCCCTGATCCCACATCATGTCCTCAAGAAAGGCGACCTGGCTTTCGTCCATGAACATCATCAGCTCGCCCGCTTCCGAAAAGTCGGTCTGTGCGGCCAGCAGCGTGATCGAGGCCAGCCGGTCATCGCCATCGCGCGCCATGGTGGCCGCCGCGATCGACAGGATGGTGCCGCCCAGACAGTAGCCGCAGGCGTGCACGCGCGCTGGCCCGTTGATCCTGCGCACCGCGTCCAGCGCCACCATGACCCCCATCCGGCGATAATCCTCCAGCCCCAGATTGCGATCTTCGGGCGTCGGGTTGCGCCACGAGATGCAAAAGACCGTGAAGCCCTGCGCCACCAGCCAGCCGATCAGCGAATTGGTCTGGCTGAGATCGAGGATGTAGTATTTCATGATCCACGCGGGCACGATCAGGATCGGCTCGGCATGGACCCGTTCGGTCTGCGGGCTGTATTGCAGCAATTCGATCAGATGGTTGCGGAACACCACCTGTCCGGGGGTGACGGCCAGGTTGCGGCCGACCTGAAACGCCTCGGACGGGGCCTGCGGATCGTTGCGCAACTGCGCGGCCACGTCACTCACCGCGTTCTGCATCCCCGTGACCAGATTGGCGCCGCCGGTGGCGCGGGTGCGGTTCAGGATCTCGGGGTTCAGCATCGGAGAGTTCGACGGAGACACCATGTCCAGCACTTGCCGGGCCATGAAGTTCACTCGATCAACGCTGCGCGGCCGCATTCCGCGAATGCCCCAGGTCGCATGGTTCCACCAGTCCTCTTGCGACAGATACCAGTTCTTCCAGATGCGATAGGGATAGTCGTTCCACGCCGGATCCCGGAACCGGTGATCGCCGGGGGCGGGGGTGAACCCCTCGTCCAGCCCGGCGCTGGCCATCATCGCCCGCGTGGTGTTCCGGATCGCCCGTTCGGTCAGATCCCAGCGGCGGCCGGGGGCATAGGCGAGATGTGCCGCCCAGTCTGCCCAGGCCGCGCGCGCGGCATTCGGAGAGATCCCCCGCGTGATCCGCGCGGCGGCGACACGGGTGGCACGGTCCAGCGTGTCATGGGTGTGGGGGTCGGCGGTGGCAAGGGGGTCGGACATCACGGGCATCCTTGGCAATCGGGGGCGGCCCACGGACGAGTGTCCGGCAGGGGCAGACCGACCTTAGCAGCCCCGGCAAAAGCCAGTGATGATGTGTGTCAAATCCACGGCCCCCGCCGTGGAAAGACTGCGTTATCGCCGGATTTTCGACCACAGCGCCTTGATCCGCTCCAACAGGCTGTCCAGCAGGCTCAGGGCCAGCACCGCGCCGGACAACAGGATGATATAGCGGTATTCCCACCAGAAACTGCCGCGCAGCAGGTCGATGTTCTCATAGGCCCACCAGATGCCGCCGCAGGCCGCGACGGTCAGCGCCGCACCAATCACCCGCCCGATCATGGTGCCGCCTTCAGGGTTTCGGGATCGATGCGGAAGACATGCAGGGTGCCGCGTCGTTCCACCCGGCCCTCGACCTCGACCAGAATGGCAGTGTGATCGAGGATCGCCTCGGTCACCGGGCCGCCGTCCGCATCCGCCAGCAGGAAGAACTCGGCCCCGTCGACCTTGGCGGTCGAGACGAAGACCGGCGGCACGCCCCCGATCAGGCACAGGTTGGCACAGGCCTTGTGCGCAAGGCCGCGGCCGGGACGCATGGCGCCGGTCAGGCATTTCCCGTCGCAGATCTCGCCGGTGATGCGCCAGCGGCCCAGATCCACTGGCTCGGGCAGGGCGGCGGCGCCGTCCGCCGGTTTCAGGCCGTTGTCGCCACCGCTCAGTTGCATCCCCTTGATGTCGCCGCGCAGCAGGCGCACGCCTGAGATCTCGACCACCGCGCCATCGACAAGCGCGGCGCGGTCCTGCACGCCGCGCTTGCCAAACCCGCTGAGCAGCACGCTGTCGCCGGGGGCGTAGCCCTCGCTTTCGATCACATGCACCACCGGATAGGGCGCGGCTTGCATCACGCCGATGGCACTGGCCCGGCCCCGGAACGCGCCATCGCCGGGATCGTCCTGCGTTGCCGCCACCATGTAGCCCGCCAGCCCCAGCAACACGATCAGCCCCAGGCCAATGCCGATCATCAAGTCGCGCAGGGAAGCTGGCGTCTTGGCCCAGCCGATGAAGAACGGGTCGTCGTTTCCGGGGGTGCTCATGCCGGGTCTCCCACAGTCAACGGGTCCACCGCAGTGCCGGGCGGGTTGGCTTTGGCCGCGATCTCGATCACGCCGTCGCGCAGGCGCAGATTGTACGTCGGGACTTTTTCGGTGAAGGGTGCGGGCGAACAGCCGTCGCGCATCCGGTATTGGAACCCGTGCCACGGGCAGGTGACGCAACCGTCGATGATACGGCCTTCGCCCAGCGGTCCGCCTTGGTGGGCGCAGGCGTTGGACAGGGCCGAATAGGCGGTGCCATCGCGGAACACCGCCGCTCGGTCGCCGTCGGGCAGGCGGATGATCCGGGCACGCTGATCGGCGATGTCGCCCGGCGCGCAGACCGCCACCCAGTCGCCCTTGGCCCGGCGCCGTGACGGAGCCCGCCACCACGCCGCCAGATGCAGGACCGACACTGCCATCGCACCCGCCCCGAAGAAGATCGCGAAACCGGGGTTCTTCGCGTCCTGCAACGCCCCCAGCGCCACATGCGCCACCACCGCCAGATAGGCCGGATAGATCAGCAGGTGCAGCCGCTTCCAGACCGGTGCGCCCAGAAACGACAGCCAGAAATCGTGGCTGCTGGCGGCCAGCACCAGCAGGCACAGCAGCGCGAAGATGCCCAAAGCCTCGATCGGGAAGCCCAGAAGCTGCCCGTAAGAGGTGTTGGAGGCCAGCAGCGCCTCAAGCTGCGGCGTCGGCGCGAAGGCGAAATACCAGTTCACCACATAGACCGCGTGGGTCAGGGCCACCGCCGCGGTCAGCACGCCAAAATGGCGGCGGTTGTAGAGCAGCGGCAGAAACCGCCGGTCCAACCGCGCCAGCGGACCGATACACAGGATCAGGGTCAGCAGGAAATAGGCGCAGGAGCCGAAGGCCCGCATCCGCAGGATCGCCCCGTCCACCGGGCGCGTGGCGTCCGCCGCGCCGGCCCCATAGCCCAGAAACAGGGTCAGATAGGCCATCACCGCGGCCAGAAGCAGCCCGTCGTAGACCCATTTGTTGCGGTTCCACTGGACCGGCACGAAACGCACGCTCATTGCGGGGCCTCCAGCAGGGTGGCGGGCCGCTCGACCGGTCCGTCCTGACGCAGCACCAGCGCCCCGAACAGAACAACCGGGATCAGCAGCGCCAGCATCAGCGCGGCCAGATCCTGACCGCCGCGCGGCGGCAGATGCCGGGCGCAGGGATCGACCCGGCCCTTTTCCAGCCGCGCCCACCGCCACAGCACCAGCGGCCACAGCAGCACGGCGCCGGGCACCAGCATCGGGCGGACCAGCCAGCTGCCACGCAGGTTGGGCTCTACCCGGTCGGCGCCCCACAGCAGGAAGACCGCCGCGACAAGCCCGCCCGTGTAAAGATAGAACTGACCGATCAACAGGATAAATGCCGCCACAGGTGTCTCTCCCAATTCCCGCACGCACGCCGGAACGGGCGCGTTTCAACCGTTATAATCGAAGAACCCGCCCTTGCGGGGGCGCTCACGCAAGGTTGACCTTTCGTCAGGCGCGGCGCTGTTCCCCGGCTTGAAGGTGCAGCGCGCGACCGGGAAAATCGGTGATGGTGCCGGTGACGTCGAAGCCCATGACCCGCTCAAGATCCTCGGCGGTGTTGACGGTCCAGGGATAGACCTCCAGCCCGGCCCGGCGGGCAGCAGCGACCGAGGCCGCGGTGATCTGGGTGTGATAGGGCGCCCAGGCCACACCGCCGAGCGCGTCGATCATCTTCCACGGCTCGGGATCAAAGGATCCGACCAGCCAGGGCGAGCCCTCGTAGAAGTTCGGATATTCGCTGAGCGGATCGCTGCCCGTGTTGGTCAAATAGGATCGGGGCAGGTCCGGCGCGATGGCGGCGGCAAGGGCCAGCACGTTCCAGTCGAAGGATTGCAGCCGCATGCTGTCGCGCAGGGGATGGTGCTGCAACATCTCGCAAATCCGCGCCGCACAGCGATGCGCCACGTCCGAGAATGCCGGATCGGTGGGATCGGACTTGATCTCGATCAGGCCCAGCACCGGGCCGCTGTCTGCGGTGGCTGTCATCAGCTCCAGCAGATCCGCGAAGGTCGGCGTGTGCAGCCCGTCCCGCGCCACCTGATCGGGGAAGCGCAGGGCATAGGGCGTGCCGGGTTTCAGGCGGCCCACGTCATAGGATTGCACCTCGGCCAGGCTCAGATCGCGGATGTAGGGGCCGGGATCGGACACCCAATCGCCGTCCGGGCCGCGGGCAATCACCGGGCTGATGCGCGGATCATGGGTCACCACCGGCACCTCGTCGGCGGTCAGGAACACGTCGAATTCCAGGGCACGCACGCCCATGTCCAGGGTCTCGGCAAACCCCTCAAGGGTGTTTTCCGGCAGCACACCGCGCGCGCCCCGGTGGCCGATGATCGAGAATGGAGAAGGTGTCACGCTGGGCATCTCTGTATCTGGGACAAACGGGTCTGGTCGGGGTCTAAGGCAAGTTTGTATCAGCCGCGTTGCAAGTGAATGCTCATTTGGCGTCGCGTATCCATCAAAAACGACCCCCTGTGTCACGTTCCGTTGCGGCACGAATTTCAGGTGCTTGAACCTGCCCCGGCCAGACCGCATCATCGCGCAAACAAATGGGAGCCATCATGGGCACGGAGATTTTCGAGACCGATTGCGTGGTCATCGGGGCAGGGGTCGTCGGGCTGGCCGTGGCGCGCAGTCTTGCCCTGCGCGGGCGCGAGGTTCTGGTGTTGGAGCGCAACGCGGTGTTCGGCGAGGAAACCAGCGCCCGAAACTCCGAGGTCATCCATGCCGGGCTGGCCTATGCGGCAGGCTCACTGAAGGCGCGGCTGTGCGTCGAGGGCAAGGCGCAGCTCTATGCCTTCTGCGCGGCGCGCGGGGTGCCACACAAACGGTTGGGCAAGCTGATCGTCGCCACTCGTGACGCCGAATTGCCGGCGCTGGACCGGACCATCGCGCTGGCCGAAGGCGCCGGTCTGTTCGATCTGGAACCCCGCGACAGGGCCGAGGTCGCGGCGATGGAGCCGGAACTGACCTGTGTCGCGGCCCTCTGGTCGCCCTCCACAGGGGTGATCGACAGCCATGCCTTCATGCTGGCGCTGCTGGGCGAGGCCGAGGCGCAGGGCACCACCTTCGTGCCCAACAGCAAGGTCGCGGGCGGCCGGGTGCTGGGCGACGGGCGGATCGAGTTGGACATCGGCGGCGCGGAGCCGATGCGCCTGCACGCCGCCCATGTGATCAATTGCGCCGGGCTCTGGGCGCAGCAGGTCGCGGGCCGCATCGACGGGATTCCCGCCGACAGCATTCCCGGACAGGTGCTGGCCAAGGGCAGCTATTTCTCACTCAGCCACAAGGCGCCCTTCCGCCATCTGGTCTATCCTGCCCCGCCGGGGGATGGCTCTCTGGGCGTGCATCTGACGCTGGACATGGCCGGGCGCGCCAAGTTCGGCCCCGATATCGAGTTGCTGGACTGCGGCCCCGATGCGGTGGACTACCGCGTCGATCCGGGCAAGGCCGGGATGTTCACCGACGCCGTGCGCCGCTTCTGGCCCGGTCTGCCCGATGGCGCGCTGGTGCCCGATTATGCCGGATGCCGGCCCAAGCTGGCGGCGGGCGATGCCGGGCAAATCGACTTTCGGCTGGACGGGGCCAAGGTGCACGGGCTGGAGGGTCACGTGATGTGTTACGGGCTGGAAAGCCCGGCGCTGACCTCGGCGCTGGCGATTGCCGAGGTGGTCGCGGACAAGGCACTGGGACGACGCGCCGCCTGAGGCCAGACATGCGCAAGCCCGGCCTCAGGGACAGACCGGGCAGCACATGCCGCAACAGGCGGCGTCAGGTCAGGCGGAACGGCGGCGCGCGGCCAATCCCAACGCCCCAAGGGCGCCCAGCAACAGAACGGCGCCTGCGGGCAGCGGGATTGCCGCCGAGGTCGCCGCGTTCAGCCGAGTCGTTCCGAAGACCCCTGTGGTGGCCAGCGGGGCCGAGGCGGCGAAGGGCGTCGGCCCGAATTCGCCCATCAATGTCAGCACCGACAGCGGGCCGAACTCTCCGGCAGCCGCGCCGTTCAGGGTGGTGAACAGCAACTCGATCGTATCGTCGCCGGCGGTGTTCTCGGTGAAGGCGATCTGGCTGAGCGAGCCGTTCAGCCAGGCCGCCGCCCCATCCGCCACCGCCAGATCACCGCTGGTGAAACTGCCGTCAGCGGCGATGTCTGCCACCACGAACAGGCTCAGCCCGGTGGTGACCG
The DNA here is from genome assembly GCF_040689105.1 of Meridianimarinicoccus marinus. Taxonomy (NCBI): domain Bacteria; kingdom Pseudomonadati; phylum Pseudomonadota; class Alphaproteobacteria; order Rhodobacterales; family Paracoccaceae; genus Meridianimarinicoccus; species Meridianimarinicoccus marinus. Next base: position 39,630 of record NZ_JBFBVU010000017.1, on the reverse strand, counting down.
GTGTGGTCGCCGTGCTGCCGCTGACAAGGCCGAAGACGCTGAAGCCGAAGAAATTCGCCATGTCCGCCGGGTCCGCATCCACCTGCGGGCTGGGCTTGACGGTGATGCCCGGCAGGGCGCTGGCCAGCGCGCCGCTGCCCGGTACGGCCAGCATGACGGCCAGTACCGGCAGCCATCGGGTCAGAAATCGAAAGGTCATGGTCATAGCTCCCTGAGATCCAAGAATAGCACAAAGGCCGGTCATTACGCGAAGGTCAGATCGTTGATATCGGTGACACCCATCACGACGATCAGGTCGTTCTCGCCCCCGGTCAGTTGCAGATAAAGGTTCGCCCCGAAGGCGCGCGACTGGGCAATGTCGGTGGCCGCGATGCCGGTCAGACTGTCCACCCCGACCTCGTAGTCGGTGATATTGGCCACATCGCGGGCGCCGCTGTTGAGCAGGGCCGCGAAGTCGAAGCAATCCGCCCCGGTGCCGCCGCCAAGAATATCCAGCGGACCGCCCATGCCATAGATCGCATCGTCCTGCGCGGTGCCGACGAGGTTGTCGCGCCCGGTGGTGCCGGTGATGACGTTCTTGCCTTCATCCAGCCCGGCGATGGCGATGGTCACGGTGGCGGTGTCGGTGCCGCCGTTGCCATCGCTTACCGTGTAGATGAAGCTGTCGGTGGCATTGTCGCCAGTGTTCAGCGCCTCGAACTGGCCGTTCGGGTCATAGTCGAAAGTGCCATCGCCATTGTCGATGACCAGCCCCAGCGTGCCCGTGGTGTCGATGCTGAGCACCGAAAGGGTCTGACCCTCGGGATCGCTGTCGTTGGTCAGGACGTTGCCGGTGGTAAAGCCGGTGTCCTCATTGGTGGCAAAGCCGACGCCATTGTCGTCGACCGCAACCGGCGCATCGTTCACCCCCATGATCAGGATCGACACGGTGGCGGTATCACTGCCGCCGAAATTGTCGGTGATCGTATAGGTGAAGCTGTCGGTCGTGGTCAGCCCCGCTGCGAGGCTCTCGAACATGCTGTTGGGGTCGTAGTCGAAGGTGCCATCGCCATTGTCGATCACCAGTCCGAGGGTCGCGGTGGTGTCGAGCCCGGTGAGGCTGAAGCTGTCGCCGGTGTCCACGTCGCTGTCATTCAGCAGCACGCTGGCGGTGGTAAAGGCCGTGTCCTCATCCGTGCCGAAACCGGTGCCGCTGTCATTGCCCGCAATGGGCGCGTCGTTCACGGCAGCGACCGAGATGCTCACCGTGGCGGTATCACTGCCGCCGTTGCCATCGCTGATGGTGTAGGTGAACGTGTCCGTGGCGGGGGACGCCCCTTCCGGCAGGCTGTCGAACTGGCCATTGGGATCATAGCTGAAGATGCCGCCCCCCAGATGGCTGACCAGCGCACCGCCGGCGGAAGCCGCATCGAAGGCTGTGACGGTCAGGGTGTCGCCTTCGACATCACTGTCGTTGCCCAGCACACTGGCGGTCGAGAAGGCCGTGTCCTCGTCGGTGGCAAAGCCGGTGCCGCCGTCGTTATTGGCCACGGGCGCATCATTGACGCCGGTCACCGTGACTGTGACCGTGCCGGTGTCGCTGCCGCCGTTGCCGTCGCTCAGGCTGTAGGTGAAGCTGTCGGTGGTCGACTGGCCCACACCCAAGGCTTCGAACTGACCGTTCGGGTCATAGTCGAAGGTGCCATCGCCATTGTCGATCACCAGACCCAGCGTGCCGGTGGTGTCGATGCTGGCCACGGACAGCACATCGCCGGTATCGACATCGCTGTCGTTCAGCAGCACCGAGCCAGTGGTCAGCGCGTTGTCTTCGTCCGTGGTGAACCCGGCGCCGCTGTCATCCACTGCTACGGGCGCATCGTTCACCCCGGTGACGGTGAAGGTGACGGTGGCCGTATCGGTGCCGCCGTTGCCGTCGCTGATGTCATAGGTGAAGCTGTCGGTGGTGGACTGCCCCACGGCCAGGTATTCGAACTGGCCATTGGGATCATAGGTGACCGTGCCGTCATTGTGGTTGGTCACTGTCCCCACAGTCCCGGTCGTATCGACACCGGTGACGCTCAGGCTGTCGCCGTTGCTGTCGGTGTCATTGGCCAGCAGCCCCACCAGGGTCGCGGTGTCTTCATCGGTGTTGAAGGTGTCGTCCCCGGCGATCGGGGGCAGGTTGCTGCCGCCGATGGTGATGGTCACGGTGGCCGTATCGGTGCCGCCGTTGCCGTCGGTGATCTGGTAGGTGAAGCTGTCACTTGCTGTGGCGCCCGAGCCCAGTCCCGAGAACTGGCCGTTCTGGTCGTAAGAGAACGTCCCGTCGCTGAGCAGCGTCACCAGCCCGCCCTGCGCCGTCGCCACCGGTGTGCCCAGAGTACCACCGGACTGAACGTCATTGACGCTCAGCACATCGCTGGCATCCGGGTCGCTGTCGGCCAATCCGCCATTGGCGGCCAACACATCACCGTTCAGCGCCGCGTCCACGGCCACGGCAAAGGCGTCGTCCACCGCCGTGGGATCGTCGTTCACCCCGTTGATGGTGATGGTGGCGGTGGCGGTATCGGTGCCGCCGTTCCCGTCCGAAACCAGATAGGTGAAGCTGTCGGTCGCCATTTCACCCACCGCCAGACTGTCGAACAGGCCCAACTGGTCATACCGGAAGGTGCCGTTCGACATCTTGGTAACAGTGGCACCCGAGGGCAGGGCAAAGGCCACCCCGGTGGAGACCGGCGCGCCGTTGATCTGGGTCACATCCAGCGTGTCGCCTTCGGGATCACTGTCCACGCCGGCGCCGTTGTTGGCCAGCAAGTCGATGTCCAGCAGCACATCCTCGGTGGCGTTGCGGGCGTCGTCGATGGCAATAGGCGCGTCGTTGATGCCGGTCACGGTCACATCCACGGTGGCCGTATCGGTACCACCGTTGCCGTCATCCACCGTGTAGGTGAAGCTGTCCAGTGCCGGCGTGCCACCCTGTTGCAAGGCTTCGAACACACCGTTCGGATCGTAGGTCACGGTGCCATTGGCGTTCAGTGTGACCTCGGCCCCGGTGGTCAGGGTGACGGTATCGCCGGGGATCACCGCCTGACCGTCGATGTCGGTGACGCTCAGCGTGTCGCCGTCCAGATCGCTGTCGTTGGTCAGAACCGCGATGTTGGTGGTGCTGTCCTCATCCGTGGTGCCGGTGTCATCCACGGCAACGGGCGCACTGCTGATGCCGTTGATGGTGATCGAGGCGGTCGCCTGATCCTGCGCACCGCTGCCATCCTGCAAGGTGTAGGTGAAGCTGTCGCTGGCCATATCCCCGTTTTGCAGCGCGTTGAACTGGCCGTTGGGATCGTAGGTGAACGTGCCCGATCCGTTGACCACCAGAAGCGCGCCGGAGGCCAGCGTGATCTGCGAACCGATCACCCCGGTCTGGGCGTTGACCTGGATCACGAAGGGAATGTCGCCGGTGTCGGGATCGCTGTCGTTCGCGGTCAGGTTCTGGCCGGTCACGACCGTGGCCTCGTTGGTGCTATAGCCATCATCAGCAGCGGTCGGCGCATCGTTGACGCCATCGACCGTGACCGACAAAGACACGATGTCCTGCCCGCCCTGACCATCGGACACGGTGTAGGTGATGGTGTCATTGACCGAGGTGCCCACAGGCAGTGCGTCCAGCGCGCCGATGGGGTCGTAGGTATAGCTGCCATCGCCGTTGATGGTGAAGCTGCCGCCCTGGCTGCCCGTCGTTGCCGCGCCCACGGCAAGGGCCGAGCCGCCGACCTCGGACACGCTCAGGCTATCGCCGTCGATGTCTGTGTCATTGGTCAGCACATTGCCGAGGGTGGCGGTGTCCTCATCCGTGGTGTCGGTGTCGTTGGTGCCGATCGGGGCATCGTTGACGCCGGTAATGGTGATGGTGGCAGTGGCGGTGTCGCTGCCGCCCTGACCGTCCTCGACGGTGTAGTCGAAGCTCTCTTGCGCCGACTGCCCGACCCCCAGCGCCTGATGCTGCGCCCCTGGCACGAAGCTATAGCTGCCATCGGACAGCACCGTCAGAAGCGAGCCCGAGGCCAGCGCGAACTGGCCGCCCAAATTTGCGGCAGACCCGTTGACCTGCGTCACCATAAGCGGATCGCCGTTGGGATCGCTGTCGTTGGTCAGCACATTGCCGGTGGCAGAGGTTTCCTCGTCGGTGGTGTCGGAATCATCGGCCGCGATGGGCGATTGGTTGGTGCCGTTGATGTTGATCGTCACCGTAGCGGTATCGGTGCCGCCGCGCCCGTCCGACACGATATAGTCGAAACTGTCACTGGTACCGCCCGAGAGGCTGCCATTGGGATCATAGACAAGGTCTCCCGTGCCCGGCGTATAGGTCACGATGGCGCCCGAGGGCAGGGTGACTTGTTCGTCCCCATTGGGAAGGGTGATACCGCCACTGAAGGGCGGCACGATGGCCTGAATGGTCAGCGTGTTGCCATCGACGTCAGTGTCGTTGCTCAACACATTCAGCGTCACGGTGGCATCGTCGTTGACATTGGTGCTGTCGTCGCTGGCCAGCGGCGCATCGTTCTGGCCGTCGATGGTGATCATCGCCGTGCCGATATCGGTGCCGCCCTCGCCGTCGCTGAGCGTGTAGTTGAAGGCGTCCGCGCCGTTCTGGAAGTCCGGAAGAGATTCGAACTGTCCGTTCGGATCATAGGAGTACGACCCGTCGCCGTTCAGCGTCAGCAGCGCCCCCGAAGGCAGGGTGATCTGGATGCCGATGTCGGCGGCCACGCCGTTGACCTCGGTCACGGTCAGGCTGTCGCCGCCAGGATCAGTGTCGTTGGTCAGCACGTTGCCGACGTGGGCCGGCCCGTCTTCGCTGACCAAGGCGAAATCGGTGTTGGCAACCGGCGCCCCGTTGACCACGGTCACGGTGAAGCTGTCGACCTCGGCCGCGTTGGCCGCGCCCGAGTTGTCATCCACATTGACCGTCACCAAATAGCTGCCCTCGGCCCCGTAGACATGGCTGATCATCGGAGACAGGCTGGCCGAATTGAAATTCTGGCTGGCGCCATCCCCGAAGGTGACCGAGAAGCTGCGCGTGTCGGTGTCCGGGTCCGACAAAGTCAGGGTGCGCATCAGCGCCTGACCTTCGGTGACCGAGGTGTTCGGCCCGGCCTCCAGTCCCGGCGCGTCATTGATCGGGTTGACGGTGATATCCGCCAGAACCGAACCGGGCGCATAGGCGATCCCGTCAGATCCGGTCCAGGTGAAGCTGTCTGGTCCGTTGAAATCCTGGTTCCCCAGATAGACCAGATCGCCCGCGATCAGCTGAGCGCGCGTGACCACCTGGCCCGCGGTGACCGGCGCACCGTTCACCGTCAGCGTGCCGTTCGACGGGAAGGTGTCGATGCGGATCTCGGCCAGCGTGTTGCCGTTGGGATCGGAGAAGCCCGCGTCGAAGATCGATTCGTCCAGCACGATGCTGGTGTCCTCATCCCCCACGGCCGAGACCGGCGAGACCGTCGGCGCATCGTTGCCATAGACCTGCAACAACACCGAACCGTTGTAGGTGATGACGAAGCCGCCGCCCGGAAGGGCCGCAATGTCGGGCTGGTTCTGGGTGCCCGAGAAAGTGGTGTTGACCTGGAACTGGCTGTCCAGACGGTTGCCGTTGCCGTCGTATTGCTGGGCAAACACCCCGTGGCCGTTGCCGTCGGTGCTGTTGAAATCGGTCCAGGCGATGACGAAGCCGCCGCTGTCCAGCGCTGCGATGGCCGGGTCGTTCTGGTGGCTCAGACGTTGATCGTTGACGCGGAACTCCTCGTTTACCGGATTGCCGGTCACGTCGTAGATCTGGGCATAGACGCCATGACCGCTCAGATCGGCGGTATCGTCACGCCAAGTGACCACGATGTTTCCATCGGTCAGCACGGTTGCCTGCGGGGTGCCCTGGCCGCCAAGGGTTGTGGAGTTGATCTGGAATTCCCCGCCGACCGCCGTTCCGGCGGCGTCAAACCGCTGTGCGAACACGCCTTCCCCCGAGCCATCGGTGGCGCCATCATCCTCCCAGACGATCAGGAACCCGCCGTCGTTCAGCTTGGTGATGTCGGACTGGTGCTGGTTGCTCGTGGTGGTGGTGTTGACCACGAAATCGGTGTTGGGCGTGCCCTGCGGCGTGCCCGAACTGTCGAACCGCCGTGCGATGACCGCGTTGCCGCTGCCGTCACCGGCCGAGCCGGAGCTGATCGATGTCCAGGTCACCACGAAGTCGTCATTGTCCAGAACCGCCACCGCCGGCGTGCTCTGCACCGAGGTATTCTCCGAATTCACCTGGATGACACCGCCGTTCGGCGTGCCATTCTCGTTGAACAATTGTGCCGCGATGCCGGTGCTGCTGCCGTCGATCGACGCATCGGCCCAGGCCACCACATAGCTGCCGTCCGAGAAGGCGGCGATCTTGGGATCGGTCTGCGCGCCCGTCTGCGACCCGCCGTTGATCAGGAACTCATCGTAGACCCCATTGGCAAGCCCGCTGCCGTCGCGGGCCACCGGGTTGCCCAGCACGTCGAACCGCTGGGCGCGGATGCCGGTGCCGGAACTGTCCGAACTTTCAAAGACCACCACGAAGTCGCCGCCTGTGACCGGCAGCATGGCGACCGCCGGATCGTCCTCCAGACCCGAGGCGGTGGTGTTGACCATGCGCTCTCCGCCGACCGCCACCGAGGCATCGGGGGTGGGCGTGATGTTGACCGTGACCAGAACCGGGACAGACGCCCCGCCGTCGCCATCGGTGATCTGGATGCGCAGCGGGCGCTGCGGCAGCGGATCGTCCGAGATATTGCGATAGGTCAGATTCTCGACCAGCAACTCGACGATCCCGGCCGTGGCATTGCTGTTCAGCAGCAACTCGAAGGGCGCGCCATCCTGACCGTTCTGGCCGATGGTGGCCACCTGGGTGCCGTCCACCAGAACCGCCGTCGACCCGGTGATCGAGATCCGCGGGCCCTGCCGCAGGCCAAGCTGATCCTGTGTCAGGTCGTCGGGCGGGTTGATCTGGTCGATCAGCGGGGCCGAGGCGATGACGTTGGACACCAATATCGAGCCGCCGTCGAAATCGGCGGAATCCGGATCCGAAACTGCCGCCGCGCCGTTGGCGTCGATCAGTTGCGGCACCCCGTTCAGATCGTTCTCGTCATAGGTGACCTGCGCGTTCACACCGTCCAGCACCGGCTTGCCGCCGGTGGCGAAATCCGCCGGATCGCCCAGCAGGCGATGATAGACTCCAAAGCCGCTGCCATCCCCGGCCGGGCCCGATGTCGTGGACGTGTAACTTGCCACCAGGTTGCCATTGGGCAGGGCGGCAAGCGCCCCCTGGAATTGGGTGCTGGTGAATTGTTCATTGATCTGCACCGCGCCGTCGATCCGATATCCATTGGCGTCGAACTGTTGCAGGTAGACCCCCCAGCCCGAGCCATCGGTCCCGTTGTTGTCGGTATAACTGACGGCAAACCCGCCGCCCGGCAGGGCCGCGATGTCGGGCGTTGATTGTGACCCATCCACCACTTCGTTGACCAGAACCTCGGGGCCGACCTTGTTGCCGCTGCCGTCGAACTTCTGGACATAGACACCCGGCGAACTCCCGTTGCCAGAGTCGTCGCGAATGTCGCTGTCGTAGGCCACCGCATAGCCGCCGTCGTCAGTGGCCACGACACGCGGCGCATACTGGCTGAACCGCTCCAGCGTGTTCACCTGAATCGGGCCGCCGATGGCCGAAGCATCCGCCGCATAGCGTTGCAGGAACACGCCGAGGTCGAAGTCGCCGGGGTTGTCCATGTTGACGGCCGCGAAGACCACCACGAAGGTGCCGTCTGACTGGATCGCCACGTCCGGATTGGTCACTGTGGGGTTGCCCGCGGGATCGATGGTAAAGGTGCCGCCGATCTGGCCGCCGGTATCGTCGAACCGCTGCCCGACCACGACCTGATTGAACGGCGACGAAGAACTCTGGCCGTTGAAGACCAGCGCGAAACTGCCGTTTGCCGGATCGTCGAATGCATCCAGTGCCACATTGCCCCCGTTGGCGGTGACTGGGGTGTTGAACACGATCTCGCTGCCGGCCTTCTGACCGTTGGCATCGAACACCTGCAGGATCACGTCCTGCTGGTTTCTGCTTATCCAGGACACGGCGAAACCGCCCGTGGAGAGGCCGACCACCTGAGCATGGGTCTGGCTGCCCGGCGTATAGGTATTGACCTGGAATTCGCCGCCCACCGGCGCCCCGGCAGCATCGTACCTCTGGCCGAAGATACCCCAGTCGTTGTCGCCCGTGGCATCCTGGTTGTGCGAGGACCAGACAATCACATAGCCGCCGTTCGCCAGACCGGCGACGTGACTGTCTTCCTGGCTGCTGGTGAGGAAACTGTTGGTCAGCACATCGCCGCCAATAGCCACCGCGCCATCGATCTCGGGCGTGATGGTCAGGGTCTGCGTCTGGCGGAACACGCCGCCGTCGCCATCGGTCAACTGCACCGACACCTGCCGCGCGCCCTCGGGATCGTCCGAGGTATTGGCATAGGTCAGCGACCGCACCAGCGTGCGCACCGCCGCCTGGTCGGCATTGCCGGTCAGGTCGATGATCAGCGCAGCACCGTCGGTCCCGTCTGAGACCAGCGTCCCGATCTGCGATCCGCCAAGGTTGACGGCGTTGCCCACGACCGCGACACCGCCCGAGCCGTCGATGCCCAGCTGATCCTGTGCCAGCGCATCGCGGTCCCGGAACTGGGTCTGCACAGTATCATTGCGCAGCATGTGGACGGACAGCGTGCCGCCCGCAAAATCGGCACTGTCGGCATCGCCGATTCCGGCAGCGGGCGCCAGGAACTGGCCCGCGGCATTCACATCCGCCTCGTCCAGGACCAGATCGACCAGCCCCGAAATCGTCGGATCCTCGGACAGCAACACCGTGCCATCGGCGGCGAACACCTGCTGGAAGACCCCGTATTGATCGCCGTCCCCGGCCGTCCCCGAGGTAAACGAGGACCAGCTTGCTGTGAACCCGCCGCCCGGCAGGGCCACCAGACGCGGCTGATGCTGGGTCGAAGCCACCTCGGTATTGATCTGGAACTCCCCGTCGATGCGGGTACCGTCGGCGGCGTAAACCTGTCCAAAGACGCCGATCCCGCTACCGTCGTTGCTGCCGTTGTCGGACCAGGCCACCACCCAGCCGCCGCCATCCAGCCCGATGACATGGGGGTTGTATTGCGAATTGACCGTGGTTTCGTTGACCCGCTCTTCGACGCCGACGGCATTGCCGTCCATGTCATAGCGCTGAAGGAACACGGCGGTGCCGCTGCCATCGCTGCCGCTGTCATCATCCCAGACCGCCACGAAGCCGCCGTCGCTGATCGCCGCCACGCGCGCCATGTCCTGATTGGAATTTGTGGTGGTGTTGACCTGGAATTCATTGCCCAGAGGCGTGCCGTCGGTTTCGTACAGGCGGGCGAAAACGCCGTTGCCGCTGCCGTCGCCGGCGCTGCCGGAGGTTGTCGAGGTCCATGTGACCACGACCCGGCCGCCGGTCAGCACCGTGACCGCGGCATCGGTCTGGGTCGAAGCGGTCTGCGTGTTGACCTGAACAGCGGCGCCCTGCGGCACACCGGCGGCTGAGAACTCGCGCAGGAACACGCCCTGGCCACTGCCATCGCGATTGCCATGATCGGTCCAGGCGGCAAGGAAATTGCCATTGGCCCGTGCCGCCAGCGCACTTTGGTCCTGCGTCGAGGCCACCACATCGTTGATCAGGATTTCGCTGCCCACCGCACCGCCGTGCTGATCGAAGATCTGACCATAAACGCCGGTGCTGGTCTCGCCGGCTGCTTCGCCCGCAGGGTTGGCCGAACTGTTGTCAGTCCAGCTGACCACGAACCCGCCCGTCATCAGGCCGGTGACGGCCGGATTGTGCTGGCTGAACTCGGTGTGGCTGTTGATCTGAAATTCACCGCCCAGGGGCGTGCCATTCAGATCGAAGCGCTGGCCATAGATGCCGGCACCGCCGTCCTGCGGGCGATCCTGATCGGCGCTTTGCCAGATGGTCACATAGCCGATCTGCACGCCGCCGGTGTCATAGATAGCCGCCATGGCCGCTTGGGACTGGTTGCTGGCGGTATAGCTGTTGACCTGCCTCTCGCCGCCTTGGGCGAGTGTGGTGCGATCGATGTCGGGAACCACCGCCACATCGACCACATGGGCACCGGTCGCGCCTCCGTCGCCATCGCTGATGTTCAGCACCAACTTGCGGTCGGCGGCCGGATCGCTGGACAGGTTGGCGTAGCCCAGTTGCGCCACCAGGGCCTCGACCGCTTCGGGCGTCGCGTTTGCGGTCAGCGAGATCCGAAGATCGGCGCCATTCACCCCGTCGCGGATGGCATCAATGGTGCCGATGGTGACCGCGTTGAAGGTCACGTTGCTGCCGGACACACCGATCCCGTTGCCCGCCACGATGCCCAGTTGATCCTGCGCGGCCCCGGAGATGCCGCTCACCTGCTGCAGGTAGAGATCCGTCGATCCTGTCACATGCGCCAGCCAGATCTCGCCGCCGGAAAAGTCGGCCGAATCCATGTCTGTCAGGGACAAGACGCCATCCGTATCAAGCACTTGCAGGCCAGAGTTCACGTCGGCTTCCTGGAAGACCACCTGATCCTCGAAGCCTTCCAGCACGGGCGACATGGCCCCGGCAGGCAAGGCGGGCTGGTCGAACAGGCGCTGGAAAACGCCATAGCCGTCGCCGTCGCCTGCGGTGCCCGAGGTGAACGAGCTCCACCCGGCGACCAGCGTGCCGTTCAGCAGACTGGCCAGTTCCGGCTTGGACTGCGTGCTGCTGAATTCCGGATTGACCACATAGGACACGCCATCGCGGCTGCCGTCGGCCAGGAAATCCTGCGCCACGATGCCCTGGCCGCTGCCATCGGTGCCATTGTCGTCGCGCCAGGCGACGGAAAAACCGCCATTGGCGCGCCCGGTGACGGAAATGTCGCCCTGGTAGCTCAGTTGCTGGGAGTTGACCAGGAATTCACCGCCCTGCGCGACGCCCGCAATGTCGTAGATCTGGGCGTAAACACCGAAACTGTTGCCGTCCGCACTTTCCCAGACCACCACGTAACCGCCGTTTGCCAGGGTGCCCGAGGCCGAGAGCGCGGCCACTTCGGGATGCTGCTGGGTGCCGGTGGTGGTGGTGTTGACCTGCACCTCGCCGGTGCCCACACCGGTCAGAGCGGTGCCGTCGGGATCGACCAGCGTCCCGGTGCTGTCGATCCGCTGCGTGAAGACCCCGTAGCCGCTGCCATCGGCACCGCCACGCTCTTCCCAGACCACCAGCACATCGCCATCGGGCAGGGTGACCGCACGCGACCGCGTTTGATCGCCCGAGGTGAAGGTGTTGATCTGGAACTCGCCCGCTTCCGGGGTGCCGGTGGCGTCGAAGGTCCGGCCGAAGATGCCGAAGCCGCTGCCATCGCCCGCCCCGCCGGAGGTGTGCGAACTCCAGGTTGCCATGAAGCGCCCGCCGCCCAGATCCACGACGGTGCCGCTGTTCTGGGTCGACGAGGTCTGCTCGTGGACCTGGAAAGCCGCGCCGACGAAGGTGCCGTCGTTCTGCACGATCTGGCCATAGACGCCCTGACCCGAACCGTCACGCCCCGAACCTTCCGTCCAGAGCACGACAAAGTTGCCGTTGGACAGCCCCGCGACGCGCGGCTGGATCTGATCGCCCATCGCGATGTCGTTGACCTGGAACTCGACCCCGACCTGTTCGCCGAAGGCGTTGTATCGTTGGGCAAAGATTCCGCGCTGGTTGACCGTGGGATCATCCTGCAGCCGCGAGGTCCAGACCATCACGTAGCCGCCATCGGACAGCACGCCGATACGCGCGGACTCCTGATCGTGCGGGGTAAAGGTGTTGACCTGGCTTTCCGTGCCCGCAGCCGGGGCTACGGAGTCGCGGTTGATCGGCTGATACAGCCGCATCACCTGGGAAACATTCGCGGCCTGGTTCGACACCGTCAGATCGAAGGCCGCCTGCGAGGTGTTGAAACTGCCGCTGAGGCCGAAGGTCAGCGCCTCGATCAGCGCCTCGACCGCCTCGGCGGTGGCGCTGGCATTCAGATCGATTTGCAGGTTGGCGCCATCCTGGCCATCGTTGGTTGCACTGCGGGTGCCGATGCCGGTGCCTTCATAGGTCACCACCCCTGTGGTGGCATTGAAGCCGATCTGGCCTGTGCCCGTGCCCTGATCCTGCACCGACATCTGCGTTGTGATGGTCGAGGAATTGACCTCGTTCAGGCGCACGTAGCCGCCCGCGAAACTGGTGCCGGCAAAGTCGTCAAGGTCCACGTCCGCATCCAGAACCATCGGGCTGGCCAGCAGGGCGGTTTCGTCGACCACCGGGTTCAGACTGTAGACCTGGTTGCTATGCGGATCCGCACCAAAGTCGGAGACCGACAGGCCCGAAGCCGTGGATCCGCCGCTGTTGATGGTCACAAGGATCGCGTCCGGTTCGGTCTGGCCGCCGGTGCCATCGGTCACCAGCAGCCCGATACCCCGGCTGGTGCCCGCGACATTGGCTGCGATATCGGCCGAACCGAAGGCCAGCGCCTGCAATAGGGCCAGCACTGCCGCGCTGTCGGCCTGCGCGTTCAGGGCAATCCGCAGCCCGGCCCCGGCCTGACCGTCCAGCACCGCATCAATGGTGCCGACCTGGGTGCCGTTCACGCGCACTTCGTCGACATTGGTGATGCTGACAACGCCCGAGGTGTCCAGCGTCAGGATATCCAGCGCCGCGTTGGGCGTGGTGTAATAGGCGTCCAGCATGCCCCCGTTGAAATTGGCGCTGTCGGGATCGTCGAACACCACCGCGTCATCCAGCACCGTCGGGGTGACGGTCAGATCATCGGCAAACAGGGTCACCGCGCGCTCGAAATCCTCCATCACCGGCGAGGTGGCGCCCGGGGCCGCGCTTTCGAAGGTGCGCAGGAAGATCCCGTTGCTGGAGCCATCGCCGCTGTAGCCCGAGGTGACAGAGGTCCAGACCGCCGCGAACCCCGTGCCGAACGATGTCACCGCCGCTTGCGTCTGGGTCGAGGTAACCTCCTGATTGACTTGAGTGTCGCCGTCGATACGCACGCCGTTGGCATCATAGCGTTGCGCGAAAATCCCTACGCCGGAACCGTCCCGGCCGCCGTTGTCTTCCCAGGCCACCACAAAGCCGCCATCCGCCATGGCGGTGACCTGTGCGTTGTACTGGGAAAAGCTGGTTTCGGTGTTGACGCGGAACTCTGTGCCCAGCGGGCTGCCGGCATTGTCGAACCGTTGCGCGAAAACGCCTTCGGAACTTCCGTCCTGAGCGCTGGAGGTCCAGGTGACCACGAAGCCGCCCCCGGTCAGGCCGGCCACCTCGGGCGTGTGCTGATTGCCCAGCGTTTCCGTATTGACCAGGAAGTCATTGCCCACGGCCGCACCGGTGTCGTCGAACACACGGGCGAAAATGCCATTGCTGTCGCCATCGCCGTGGCCACCTGATGTGGGCGCGACAAAGACCACCACATGACCGGCATGGGTACCAGCATTCGGGCCCGGACCATGCACCAGCGCAGCCACTTGCGAGTCCGACTGGTTGCTGCTGGTGTTGGCGACGTTGACCTGGGTTTCCGAACCCGCGCCCACGCCGGCGGCGTCAAAGGTGCGGGTGGCAATGCTGGTGCCGGAGCCGTCGATGCCGTTGGTGGTGAAGCTGACCACGAAACCGCCGCCTTCGAATCCCGCCACCGAGGGATCAAGCTGGTTGCTGGAGGTCGTGACATTCACCAGGAATTCGGACCCGTTGGTCGAACCATCCGCGTTGAAGCGTTGGCCATAGACGCCATAGCCACTGCCGTCAGAGCCGGAGTAGTCCTCCCAGACCACGACGTAGCCGCCATCGTCCGTGGCCGCCACGTCCGGATCCAGCTGCCCCGACGCCAGGCTGCTGTTGACCCGCGTTTCCGGGCCTACGGGGCGGCCGCTGGCGTCATAAAGCTGGGTGAAGACACCCCAGTCGCCATCGGTTCCCCGGTTGTCCTGGTTCACCGACTGCCAGACCACGACAAAGCCGCCACCCGCAAGTTCGACAATCTCGGGATCGGCTTGCTGGTTGTCGGTATGCGCATTGACCTGCCGCTCGTCACCCGCCACCAGCGTGCTGTCGGTTTCCGGGACCACATTGATGGTCACGAAACGACTTTGTGCGGCATTGCCGTCGCCGTCGCTCAGGTCCAGTTTCAGACGCCGGGCCGCTTCCGGGCTGCTCGAGCTGTTGCCATAGGCCAGGTTGCCAAGCACGGCCTCGACCGCTTCAACCGTGGCATTGCCGTTCAGGGTGATCGAGAAATCGGCCCCGTTGACGCCATCGCTGGAAATCGTGCCGATGACCGTACCGTCGACCGACACCGTATCGCCCACAGCATTGCCGCTGAGTTGCACATCGCCGTTGCCCACGTCACCGCTGACAAGGCCCAGTTGATCCTGCGCCAACCCATCGGGATCGGTGATCTGGAACAGGGTGGGGTCCTGAAGATCGACCGACAGGGTCAGGACACCGGTGTCGAAATCGGCGGAATCAAGGTCGCCGAGCGCGATGGTCTTGTCGGCGTCGATGCGTTCCAGACCCGCGTTCAAGGCGGACTCGTCCAGGGAAATGCTGTCATTGAGCCCGACGATCACCGGCGCATGGCTGGTGCCGAAGCCCGCGATGGTGCCAAAAACCTGTTGGAACACGCCGTTGGAATTGCCGTCACCGGCGCTGCCGCTGGTGGCCGAGGTCCAGTTGACCACAAACGCTCCGCCGGGCAGGGCAGTTGCCGTGGGCTGGTTCTGGGTGCTCTGGAACTCGGTATTGATCCGGAACGCGCTGTCCACACGCTGACCGGTCGCCGTATAAAGCTGGCCCAGTACCGTGCCGCCACTGCCGTCCAGAGAGTTGTGCGGATCGCTCCAGACAACCACGAAACGGCCATCGGTCAGGCCGATGACATCGGGATATTCCTGGGAGCTGTTGCGAACGTCGTTGACGATGAACTCGGCGCCCTGCGCGGTCGCCGTGGCATCGAACCGTTGGGCGGCGATGCCGACCCCCGATCCATCACTGCCGGAGTTTTCATCCCAGGCGATCACGAAACCGCCGTCTGCCGTGGCCCCGACCGAGGGGTTGTCTTGCTGGCTTGTCACCGTGGTATTGACTTGGAATTCGCCGGTGTCCGGCGTGCCATTGGCGTTGAAGACGCGAGCGAAAATTCCGTCGCTGCTGCCGTCGCCCGCCGCACCGCTGGTGGCCGACGTCCAGGTGACGATGAACCGGCCATCCGCCAGAACCGCTACATCCGGCTGATCCTGAGCGCTGGAGGTCTGTACATTCGCCTGGGTCTCGCCGCCCTGTGCCACGCCATTGACGTCATAGCGCTGGAAGAAGATCCCGGCGCTGCTGCCGTCGGCAAAGATATCGGTCCAGACAACCACATAGCCGCCGGTGTTCAGCGCCGAAATGGCCGCGTCATACTGGGTGCTGTTGGTGGTCGAATTGACCAGCGTTTCGCCGCCCGCCGGGGTGCCGTCGGGATTGTACCGCTGGGTGAAGATGCCGAAGCTGTCGCCGGCTCCATTGCCTTCCCAAGCCACGACCCAGCCGCCGTTGCCAAGCGAGGCCACCACCGCGTCCCTCTGATCGCCGGTCTGGGTGGTGTTCACCCGCATCTCGCCCGAGGCCGGGGCGCCGAGCGCGTCGAACCGCTGCATGTAGATGCCCTGACCGCTGCCATCCTGCGCCGCCGACTGCCACACGGACACCCAGCCGCCGTCGTTCAGCACCGTCATATGCGCATCGTCCTGCGCACCGGTGGTGAAGCTGTTGACCTGAGTTTCGCTGCCCAGCATGGGAAGCACGGTGGATTCGGCCACCGGGGTGATCTGGATGTTCAGGGTGGTCGCCGCGTTAACGCCACCGTCCCCGTCGTTGATGTCCAGCTCATAGCTGCGCGAGGACGCGGTGTCGTCCGAAGGGTTCTGATAGTAGATCGCGTTCAGCAGGGTCTCGACCCGCGCCAGCGTCGATCCCGGCAGGAAGTCCAGCACCAGATCGGCGCCGTTTTGCCCGTCCGAGGAAATGGTGGCCACCGCCACGCCGCCCACGTTCACCGTGGTGCCGCCGCCGGTGATGGTGATCCCGCCGCCGGTCTGGATCAGCAGGTTGTCCTGGGTGTTGTCATCGGGCGCGTTGAAGTCATCGGCGTTCTGATCAACCTGCACCCGGCGCAGGGCGAAGAAGCCGCCGTCGAAATCGGCGGAATCCGAGTCCGACAGCGTCAGTGCGCCATTGCCCAGCAGTGGAATGCCCGCCGCCACCTGATCCTCGGTGGCCGAGACATCGGTTTGCAGCCCGGTCAGCACCGGCGGCGGCGAGGCGTTGATCTCGGTCGGATCGCCGATGATCTGCTGGAACACGCCGTCGCCATTGCCGTCGCCGGCGGGCGCACTGCTGACCGAGGTCCATTGCACCACATAGTTGCCATTGGGCAGGGCGGCCATAGTGGGTTCGTCCTGGGTCGAGGCAACCTCGGTGTTGATCCGCACCTCGGTGTCCAGCCGCGTGCCGTCCGCATCGAAGACCTGCGCAAACACATCCGCGCCGCTGCCCGGTGCCGGGGTCGAGGTGTCGACCCAGGACACCACGAAGCCACCGGTGGACAGGGCAATCAGGCTGGGCGTGGTCTGATCTCCGCTGGTGGAGTCATTCACCCGCACCTCGCCCGCGATCGGCGTGCCGGTCGAGGTGTAGCGCTGGTAGTAGATCCCGCCCTGGCTGCCATCCTGCTGTTCCGAATGCCAGGCGACGACGAAATCGCCGTTGGCGAGGGTCGCCACTTGCGGCATCGCCTGCCAGTTCTCGGTCGTGGTATTGACCCGGATCTCGCCGGTTTCCGGCACCCCGCCCGCATCGAAGATGCGCGCCGAGACAGCCGTCGAGGATCCGTCGCCGTTGGCCACGTCGTTTTCTTCCCAGACCACCACGAACCGACCCGCATTCAGCGCGGCAACCTTGGCGGTGTCCTGCCAGCCGATGGTCTGCACATTGACCGATATTTCGCCGCCCACCGTGGCCCCGGCCGCGTTGTAGACCTGCGCCTTCACGGCATTGCCGCTGCCATCCCCGGCCAGCCCGGACGAGGCCGAATGCCATGTCACGACGTAGCCGCCGTTGGACAGGGCCGCGACATCCGGACCCGCCTGACTGCTGGACGAGTTGGTTTCGACCTGAAGCTCGCTTTGAACCAGCACGCCCATGTCGTCATAGCGATTCAGGCGGATGCCGCTGATGTTGGAATCCTGCCAGACGGTCACCCAGCCGCCATCGGTCAGCCCGGCCACCGCCGGTTGCACCTGGTCGCCCGCCGCCGTGGCATTGACCTGGAATTCCAGCCCCACCGGGATGCCGTCCGCGTCATACCGCTGGCCATAGATTCCGCCCTGCCACGAGACACCGTCATCCTGTCCATAGGACACCCAGACCGAGACATAGCCGCCATCGGTCAGCCCGGCGATGTCAGAGTCGTTCTGGTTCAGATTGGTCACGGTGTTGACGCGGATTTCGCCGCGCACAGGCCCGTCGATATCGGCGTCGGGCGTGATCGTGATCTCGACCACCACCGGATGCGAGGCCGCGCCATCGCCATCTTCCAGCAGGATCGAAACATGGGACTGGTCCGCAGGGTCGTCCGACAGGTTCTGATAGGTCAGATGCTCGACCAGGATCTCGACGCTGGCCGCATCTGCATTGGAGTTCAGATCGACGATCAGGGGCGCGCCATTCATGCCGTCCGAGGAAATGGTGCCAACCTGGGTGCCGTTGACGCTGACCGCGCCGGTCCCGGCGTTGACGCTGACAGGGCCGGTGGCGTCCAGCCCGAACTGGTGCTGCGCGTCGTCGTCCTGCGGCAGGAATTGCTGGGCATGGGCAGATGCCGCGATGGTGCCGACCAGCAGACGCCCGCCGTTGAAATCGGCGGAATCCATGTCGGACACGGCGGCGGCGCCATCGGCGTCGATCCGCTGCGGCGCGGCGTTCACATCGGCTTCCGCGAACACGCGAGAGGTCGAGACCGCCTCGACCTCGGGGGCGGCGGACAGCGCATTGAACGTCAACGGATCGCCGAACAGACGCTGGACCACCGCCCGGCCCGAGCCGTCGCCGGCCGTTCCCGAGGTTTCCGACACCCAGGCCGCCACGAAGTTGCCGCCCGCCAAGGCGGCCAGCGCGCCAAAGTACTGATTGCCGCTGGTTTCTTCGTTGATCAGGATTTCGCCGGTCAGGGCGTTGCCATCAACATCATAGCGCCGCGCCACCACGCCATAGGCTGACCCATCGCCCGAGCCAGCCGAGGTGAACGCGTCCCAGATGACGGCAAATCCGCCGTCCGACGTGCCCACGACATGCGGCTGCTGCTGGGTGCTGCTGGTCTGGACGTTGATCTGGAACTCGGACCCGACGGCCGTGCCGTCGCCTTCGTAAAGCTGACCGTATATGCCATGGTGCGACGCATCCGGACCCTCCCAGACAACCACGAATCGGCCGCCGTCAAGGCCCGCCACCGAGGGGGCCTGCTGGGTGCCGGCCGTGGTCGTGTTGACATCGATCTCGGTCCCGACGGTCGCCCCGGCCGGAGTAAAGACCTGCGCCTTGATCCCGTTGCCACTGCCATCGGCAGCCCGATAGGCCACGACCACGCCGCCACCGGCCAGCCCGTTGGCGCCGCCCGACGGCTGGATGGTGGCCAGGACCGGTTCGCTTTCCGTGGTGGAGGTGTTGGCGCCCGTGGTGTTGACCGTGGTCTCCCCACCCTGCGGCACGCCGCTGGCATCGAAGCGTTGCATCTTGATGTCGCGCACAAAGGAGACCGCTGCGTCATAGTCAGTCAACCAGGCCACCGCAAAACCGCCACCGGGGAGGGCGGCGGCGGTTGGTTGATGCTGGCTCGAGACCTGGGCGGTGTTGACGGCAATCTCACTTCCCAGGGGCACGGCCTGCGCATCGAACTGCCGCGCGACAATGCCAAGACCGCTGGTATCATTGGCTACCCAGGCCACCGCGAAACCGCCGTCATCGGTGGCTGCAATGGTGGGGGCGTACTGGTTGCCGGTCTCGGTGGTGTTTAGGATGAATTCCAGCCCGATCCGCGTGCCGTTGGGGGCGAATCTTTGCCCGACAATGGCGGTGCCCGAGCCGTCCTGAACATCGCTGGACCAGACGATCACATAGTCGCCGCCGGTCAGTGTGGCGATCGCGGCCGTCTCCTGATTTCCAACCTTGAAGGAATTGACGAGGTCTTCCGGGCTCAGCGGCGTATTCACGGTGGTTCTCCCCTTGGTCAGGGGGCCCATCCGCGGGTCACGCCCATGTGAAGGGCTGCAAAATCCATTCCGGCTGACACTGAAGGCCACCTGCCAATTTGCCCGCCATACGCGCCGGGACACTTGAAAAAATTCTCACGTTGAGAAACCGGTAACTTTTTTCTGCATTCCCGATCGACGCGGGGTGAAAGGGTGGACCTCCTGTTGAATTGTTAACCAAGGGTAAGTTTCCAACCAGGGGGGCTGTCAACGGCGGCTTTCGACATTCTTTTGCGCAAAACAGGGGTTTGCCGGTAACTATTGAAAATACTGGCGCTATTTTAGGTACCATAATTCCATACCCAGAAATCAACCACGGGTGATTTGTACCGGAAAATCCGCCGAACTTCGGCCCTTACAGCCCCGATTGCGCAAACACACGCAAAGGTTGCCAACGGACGAATCGAGAACGATTGACCACGGGCATCCCGGTCGACCGGGACAGATTGCGCGATTTCCCGCCGATACTTCGGCTTTTTTTTGCTGATCCGAGTCAGTTATCCGGAACGGGGGCCGGCCCCGAAATGCGCCCAAGAAAATCGCGGCCGAGGCCCAGGGCCGTGGCGGTGGCGTCGGGGCTGAATTCCAGCGTGCTCAGGGCCTCGCGCTCTTGCTGGTCAAACCCATGCGTGGCGTTTTCCAGCATTGTCACCGCCACCGGGCGCACGGCGGTTTGTCCCTCCGCGATGTCGAGGCAATCCTGCTCGTCGGTGATCTCGTCGTTGCGGACAAGGATCATTTCCACAGGAAGTTCCGCCGCCCAGCCCTGGCGCGCGGCCAGGCTGCCCGGACCGCAATAGGGATAGGCGACCAGCGCGCCCAGCACTCCGGCCAGACCGCGCGCCTGCGGATCGCCGGGCCAGCGGGTCAGCCCCTGCGGCGGACGCGGGGTCGCGGCCTGGCTGAGCAGATCCATCACCGCCCAGCCGCCATGCGACGCCCCGAACAGCATCAGGCGGTCGGGATCGGCAAAGGTCATGCCGCGCACATCTTCCAGCGCCACCGCCAGATCCCCCGCGCGTTCGGTGCCGGTAAAGATCTGGCCGGCGCAGATCAGCCGCCAGACCTGAAAGTCCAGGTAGTCGCGCGGCGCGTGGCTGTCGACCATCACCGCCGCCCAGCCCTGTTCGTTCAGCATCCCGGCCCACCGCGCCATGTTGTCATGCGGCCCGTCGCAGCCCGACGCCAGCAGCGCCGTGGGGAAGGGGCCGCCCCCGTTCTCGGGCAGATACACATTGTAGAAGGGCGTCAGAAGGGCCGAGCGTTCTTCCGGTGTGTCGCGCGGGGTCAGCAGGCCCAGATAGCGCGCCCCCATCTGGCCCAGCAGCACGAGAACCAGCAGGCCCAGCCCGATCAGGGCAATCCGCCATGCCCGCCGCATCAGAAAGCCGGCCCGCGGCGCGAGAAGATGTCCTTCAGGTCGGCGGCGCGTTGCGGCGTCCAGCCCTCGGGCTCCAGCACCTCGGCCCAGGCGTCGATATAGTCGGCGGCGATGTAGTAGTGACCAAAACCCTCGACCTGCAACGAGATCGCCATGTCGAGCGCCAGCTGGAACATGGTCACCACCGGGAACCAGCGGAATTCGGGTGCGACATCCGGGGCGCGCGGATCCTGCATCCAGTCGGGGCGGCGGAACGCCGAGGTGAAACTGAAGGCCACGATCGGATCACTGCCATAGTGCAGGAACACCAGCCGGATCGGGCCCCAGCGCGTGGCCTCGAGATCAAATTCTCCGCTCTGGTTGGTGACCTGCGCCAGAGACCCATTGCCGAACCGGGGTTGCCATGCCGGGCTTTCAGGCGCGCGCCGGTCGCGCACGAATTGCCACAAAGGGCTGATGAAGGGGGATCCGGCCCAAAGCGCGCCCGACACCGGATCGCCCAGCATGTCGAGAAGCGGCAGCGAGCGTTGCGAGTTCAACGCCCCTTGCGACAATCCGTGGGCATAGAGCCGGGGGCGCGTGTCCGGGTCTAGCGTGGTCCAGTAGTCATAGATCACTTCGTGGAGCACGCGGGCCTGTTCGACGCCGTAGTCCGGGTTGGCCAGGATCGACAGGACCGAGGTCAGGTAGGAATACTGCACCGCCACGGTGGCAACGTCGCCGGCCAGCATGAACTCCAGCGTGTCCTGTCCTCCCGGATCCATCCAGCCCGTGCCCACCGGCACCATCACCACCAGCGCCTTGCGGGAAAACCCGCCCTGCCGGATCAGTTCCTGCAAGGCAAGCTCGGCCCGTTCTTGCGCGGTTTCCGCGGCGCGGCGGCCGACGTAGACGCGGATCGGATCCAGGACGGTGCCCGGCTGGAAGGCGGCAATCTCGTCGCGGGTTGGTGCCGTGGCCACGAAGGCGCGGCCCCAGCGGCCCATTTCCTCCCAGTCCACCAGCGACTCCGGCCCGCCAGTCTTGCCCGGATCGGTGGGCCGGGGGATGTCCGGCTCGATCAACTCGTCCGCGGCTTCGAAGGATCTGTCAGCAATCTCGAAGGCGCGTTTCACCAGCACCCCGTTGATCAGGCTCCAGAACAGCAGCAGTGCCAGGGCGACGCCGATGCTGAACCCGACACGCGTCGGCAGGATGTGGTTGAGAGCCACCGTCAGCCGCCGTTGCACCGCTCCGAACAGCCGCACCAGCAACCATGTCGCGGCAAATACAGCCAAGGCCACCGGCGCAATGATGCGCGGGTGCGAGGTGTCCACCGGTGGCAGGTCCATGACCAGACGGGTCGCATTCTGCCAGTCTGCGGCATGCCACAGGCACCAACTGCAAAGAACAAGCGCAAACAGGCCGGCCAGCGCCGTCATCAGCAGGTGCCGCGCCTTTGACGGGGCCGGGATGCCCAGAAACCGCCAGCCCCAGGCCGTGGCCACGCCGATCTCATGCCCGACACCGGCCACCAGCCCGCCCAGCACGCCCTGCATCACCGGATCGCGCGGCAGCAGCGACGGCGTCAGCGAGGCGCCAAAGAACATCGCTGCCAGACACAGGCCCAGTGGCGACACGCGATGCGACCAGGGCGGGGTGGGAACGGCGATTGTCATGGCAACGTCTCGGAACTGGGGCACATCCGGGGCCACCCTTTCAGTCCGCACCCAACCTGTCCAGCGCGCTGCGGCGCCCGGATCAGACCGAGCGCTGGTTGACCCGCGCCGACAATTGCGCCGCGGTTTCCTTGCGCTCGGAATAGCGATCCACAAGATGCGGGCCCAGGTCGCGGGTGAGCCAGGTGAATTTCACCAGTTCCTCCATCACGTCGACCACGCGGTCATAATAGGATGACGGCTTCATGCGGCCGTCGTCGTCGAACTCAAGGAAGGCCTTGGCGACCGAGGACTGGTTGGGAATGGTCAGCATCCGCATCCAGCGGCCCAGCACCCGCATCTGGTTGAGCGCATTGAAGCTTTGCGAGCCGCCCGAAACCTGCATCAGGGCCAGCGTCTTGCCCTGACTGGGCCGGATCGCGCCCAGCGTCAGCGGAATCCAGTCGATCTGGCTTTTCAGCACCCCGGTCATGGCGCCGTGGCGTTCCGGCGAGCACCAGACCATGCCTTCAGACCAGGCCACCAGATCGCGCAGTTCCTGCACCTTGGGGTGATCGGCCTCGGCATCGTCGGGCAGGGGCAGGCCTGCCGGATCGAAGACACGCGTCTCCGCCCCCAGACGGGTCAGGATGCGCGCGGCTTCAGCGTTCAGCAGACGGCTGTACGAGCGTTTGCGCAGGGATCCATGCAGCAGCAGGATCCGCGGCGGATGGGTGGACCGGATAGGCTGGGACAGGGTCTGGCGATCAATGGCGCGAAAACACGCTTCGTCAAGCTGCGGCGTGTCAGTCAACGCGCTGGCCCTTCTCATCCAGAATAACGGTGCCGTCTTCCTTGACCAGCGGTCCTTCGGGCAGCCGGTCGAGCAGATCCAGCACCGCCTCGGACGGGCGGCAAAGCTTCACCCCCTTGGGCGTACAGACAATCGGACGGTTGACCAGCACCGGATGCACCAGCATCGCGTCGAGCAGCGCTTCGTCGCTGACCGAGGGGTCCAGCAGGCCCAACTCCTCGGCCGGGGATTTGCTGGTGCGCAGGGCGTCGCGTGGGGACAGCCCGGCAGCCGCGAACAGGCCAAGCAGTTGCGGACGGGTCCAGCCAGTGTCGAGGTAGTCGATGACCTCGGGATCGTGGCCGGTGGTGCGCAGGATCTCAAGCACGTTGCGAGAGGTACCGCAGGCGGGGTTGTGATAGATGACGGCAGACAAGGGTCACTCC
The DNA here is from genome assembly GCF_040689105.1 of Meridianimarinicoccus marinus. Taxonomy (NCBI): domain Bacteria; kingdom Pseudomonadati; phylum Pseudomonadota; class Alphaproteobacteria; order Rhodobacterales; family Paracoccaceae; genus Meridianimarinicoccus; species Meridianimarinicoccus marinus. The sequence goes on along the minus strand of NZ_JBFBVU010000017.1, from coordinate 15,948 downwards.
GCTACAGGGTCGATGATTTCGGGTTCGGGCGGCATCAGAAGCCAGCCCATCAGGGCCACGGCCAGAGCCGCGCCGATCAGTTCCGCAAGGATGAAGGCCGGCACGTCCCAGGGCCGGATGCCGGCGAAAGTGTCGGAAAACGCCCGTGCGATGGCCACCGCCGGATTGGCGAAGCTGGTCGAAGCGGTGAACCAGTAGGCGGCGGTGATATAGAGCCCCACCAGCCAGGGGATGGCTTCCAGCCGGAATTTCAGACCGGCGAAAATGGTGGCCACAAGGCCGAAAGTGGCGGCCACTTCGGCGATCCATTGGGGCACACCGCTGCGCACAGTCTGGGACATTTGCAACAACGGCTGATCGAACATGGCATGGGCCAGCAGGCTGCCCGCGATGCCGCCAAGGACCTGAGCGGCAATATAGGGCGCGACCTCGCGGCCCGGAAACCCGCCGTTCAGACGGAAGGCAAAGGTCACCGCCGGGTTGAAATGCGCCCCGGAAATCGGGCCGAGGATGGTGATCAGCACAACAAGGATGGCACCTGTCGGCAGGGTGTTGCCCAGCAGCGCCAGCGCCACGTCCGGGGTCAGGCTGTCGGCCATGATGCCCGAGCCGACCACGGTACAGACCAGCAAGCCGGTACCAAGCGCTTCGGCCACCAGCCGCCGTTGAAGATCGAAGGTCATGCCGGGGTTCCGTCCGATTCCAGCGCGCCGGTCTTGCCGATATCGTCAAGCCGGTTCTGCAGGGCGAAACCGTCCAGCGTGTCCAGCGGCAGGTTGACAAAGATCGAAATCCGGTTGCGCAGCTTCCGGTAGGTTTCCGCGAAAGCCAGCCCGACCTCGGCCTCGGTGCCGTCAACCGCCGCCGGATCGGGCAGGCCCCAATGCGCGGATACGGGCTGACCGGGCCAGAAGGGGCATTCTTCATTCGCGGCATTGTCGCAGACCGTGAACACGAAATCCATTTTCGGGGCATCGGGTCCGCCGAATTCGTCCCAGCTTTTCGAACGCAGATGATCGGTGTCGTGATTGTTGGCCTTCAGAACCCGGATGGCATGGGGGTTGGGCGCGCCGGTGGGCCGCGACCCTGCCGAGAATCCCCGGAACCGGCCCAGACCCTCCCGGTTCATGACCTCTTCGGCGATCAGCGAGCGTGCAGAGTTCCCGGTGCACAGGAACAGAACGTTGTAAGTGCGATTTGGCATCGAAGTCCCTTTGTCGGTACAGGAAATATCGGCGATCATGCTGCGGCACAGATCGGGCCGGCCGCCGCAGCAGTCTTCGGTCAGGAAGGCCAGAAGGCGGCCCATTCCGGCCATATCCGCGAAATACCGGATCGCGCGGCCTTCGCGCGTGTTGCGCACCAGACCGGCGCTGTGCAGCACCGACAGATTGGCCGACATGGTGTTGGGCCGCACGTCCAGCGCTGTACCCAGCTCGCCCGAAAGCATGCCCGCGTCTCCAGCCTTCACCAACAGGCGAAAGACGTCCAGACGGGTGCCCTGGCTGAGTGCGGCGAGGGCGGTGATGGCCTGATCCTTGTTCATGATTCAATATTTCATGAAGTATTGAATGGATGCAATCGCAAAATTGCGTCAGGCCATCACGCGCCGGGCGGCTTCCGACAGCATCTCTTCGATATCGGAGTCGAATTCGCAGACCTTGGCCTTGCCGTCGATCAGCAGGAAGGACAGCCCGTGCACGAAGGTCCACAGCATGGTGGCGCGCAGCTTCACATCGCTGTCGATCTCGGTGCGGCCCAGCAGCTTAGCCACCTCGGTCTCGACCAGCGTCTTGGTTGGTGGCGGGGCGGCGTCTTCCCCCGGAGCCTGCGCGCCGCTCTGGTGGGGCCAGCTGAACATCAGGCGGAACACGCTGGGCTCGGCCTGTGCAAAACCGACATAGACCCGGCCCATGGCGATGATGCGCTCCAGATCGCCGTCGGGCAGCCCCTCCAGCGCCGCTTTCATCTGGGTGAAATGCCGCTCGGCCGCTTCCTCGCAAACCGATTCGAGCATTTCTTCCTTGTTGCGGAAATGGCGATAGGGCGCGGCGGTGGACACACCGGCGACTCGACAGGCTTGCGAGACCGAAAAATGGTCCGGCCCCTTTTCCTCTACCAATTGTCTCGTGGCTTCAATCAGTTGCGCCCTGAGGTCGCCGTGATGATAGCCGGATTTCTTCTGGATTTTCGGGTCGCTGTTCATGATCCAACTGATGCCCTGTCACGTAGGACTTGTCAAAGTTAGAGATTCTAACTTATGTAAGAGCATCTAACATTCAATGCGCCCGCCCGGATCGGAGCCCCTGATGACAAAGCCCACATCTTCCCCAAGCCGCACCCGCCGAGCCGCCCGGCGCGCTGGAACGATCCTTGTGACCACAGCCACAGTGATCGGGGCGGGATACGCCGTCGTGACCGGCGCACAGGTGCTGATGGTGCGCGCGGAGGCCACCCAACCCGACGAGGTGGCCGCGGCGACGCCGGTCTCGGTGACCGCGCTGAACATCGTTCCGGGCTTCGAGACCCAGCGGCGGTTCCTGGGGCAGGTGGAGCCTGCCCAGACCGCCGAGCTGTCCTTCGAATTGGGCGGAAGGATTGTTGAGGTTCTGGTGGACGAGGGCGCAGCGGTCACCCAAGGCACCGCGCTGGCCCGGCTCGACACCGCCCTGATCGAGGCCGAGCAGACCCGCCTGCGGGCCACACGCGCAGCATTGGAAGCCGAACTGACCTTCGCCGAGGCCTCGCTGACCCGCCGTTCGGCGCTGAAGGAACGGGGCTTTTCCCCGACCGAGCAACTTGATCAGGCGCGTGCCACCCGCGACGCTTTGAAGGCGCGCATTGCCGAGACCGACGCCGCCATCGCCGCGACCCGGCTGCGGCTGGAGAAATCCGTCCTGACCGCCCCCTTCGACGGGCGGATCGCGGCGCGGCGCGTCGATACCGGCGTCACCGTGGCAGCCGGGCAGGGCGTGGTGCAACTGATGCAGGACGACAAGCTTGTTGTGCGGGTCGGGCTGCCTGTCTGGGCTGACCCGGCGTCGCTGACCGATCTGACGGTCTCCGTGGCCGGGCGCGACCTGCCTGCCACGGTGCAGACGGTGCGCCCCGACATCGATCCGGTGACGCGGACCCGCACCCTGCTTCTGTCGGTGCACAGCGACGGTGCTCCGGTTCTGGGCCAGACCGCCGTGCTGACCGTGACGCGGCAGGTGGCAATGGAGGGCGCCTGGGTGCCGGTGCGCGCCTTGCGCGAAGGGACGCAGGGGGTGTGGACCGTGTTCACCGTCGGTGCCGACCATCGCGTCCGACCGGCGGCGGTGGAACTGCTGCACAGCGAGGCCGACCGCGCTTTCGTGCGGGGCAGTTTCCCCGATGGCGCGCGGCTGATCCAGGCGGGACCACACCGGGTGACCCCCGGCCAGTTGGTCCGCGTGACGGAGGCCGGCTGAGATGGAGACCCTGACCTTTCGCCAGCCGCGCCTGGTGGCGCTGATCCTGCTGGTTCTGATCGCCTCGGGGCTGGCATCGCTGCTGTCGCTGGGACGGCAGGAAGACCCCACCATCACCAATATCTTCGCTACGGTCACCACCAATTTCCCCGGCGCCGATCCGGGGCGCGTCGAGGCGCTGGTCACCGCCGAGATCGAAGATGAACTGCGTCGCATTGAAGAGGTCGACACGGTTACTTCGGTCTCGGGGCAGGGGGTTTCGGTGGTCTCCATCGAACTGCTGGAAACCCTCGACGCGGCCGTCATCGAACAGGTCTGGACCGAGGCGCGGGCCGCCGTCGATGATGCCCGCACCCGCTTTCCCGAAGGCGTCGGCGCGCCGGAGTTCGACAGCGAAGGCATCGCTGCCTATTCCGCCGTGGTCGCCATCAGTGCCGAGCACGCGGGCGTGCCGCTGCCGGTGCTCAGCCGTCATGCCGAGGCGCTGGCCGACCGGTTTCGCGGCATTCCGCAGACCCGCGCCGTCAACATGTTCGGCGTGCCGGACGAGGAAGTTCTGGTCTCGGTCGATCCCGCGCAGGCCGCTGCCCTTGGCCTGACCGCCGATCAGATCTCGGCGGCAATCCGGGGGGCTGATGGCAAGGTGCAGGCCGGCCGGTTGCAGGCGGACCGCACGGATATCTCCATCGCCATCTCGGGCGAGGTCACGGCGCTGGACCGTCTGCGCGACGTGGTGCTGCGCGAAGGCCCCACCGGTGCGGTCACCCGACTGGACGACATCGCGACCGTCAGCCGGGGCGCGAAACAGCCTGCCGACGAGCTGGCCCTGTCGGACGGCAAACCCGCCGTACTGATTGGGGTGCTGGCGCAGGACGGGGTGCAGATCGATCGCTGGATGAATCTGGTGCGGACTGAACTGGCCGAAGGTGCCGAAGCCGTCCCGGTGGGGATGGCCGAAACACTGGTGTTCGACCAGTCCACCTATACCGCCGCGCGGCTGGCGGATGTGGGCACCAACATGGCCATCGGCGTCGGTCTGGTGGTGGCGGTGCTGTTCGTCACGCTCGGCGTGCGCGCGGCGATGATCGTGGCGCTGGTCCTGCCGGTGGTCAGCCTGGCGACGCTGGCGACGATGAACGCCATCGGCCTGCCCATTCACCAGATGTCGGTTACCGGGCTGATCGTGGCGCTTGGCCTGCTGGTCGATGCCGCCATCGTCATGTCCGACGAGATCCGGCAGCGGTTGCAGGCGGGGATGGCGCGGGTCGAGGCGGTGGGCGAGTCGGTGCGCCGTCTGGCGGCCCCGCTGCTGGCCTCGACCATCACCACGGCGCTGTCGTTCACGCCGATGATCCTGCTGCCGGGACCAGCGGGGGATTTCGTCGGTGCCATCGCCATCGCGGTGGTGATGATGCTGTTCTGGTCGCTGATCGTGGCCCTGACCGTCACCCCGGCGCTGGCCGGCTGGCTGCTGCCGCGTGGCGATGGCGGCGGCATGCTGGCATCGGGGATCCGGGGCGGCGCGCTTGGCCGGGCCTTCGGCGCCTCGATCCGCTGGTCGCTGGCGCATCCGGTCAAATCCGTGGCCCTGGCCCTGGTCCTGCCGTTGCTGGGCTTTGCCAGCTTCCCCTCGCTGAAGGCGCAGTTCTTCCCCGGCGTCGAACGTGACCAGATCTATCTTGAGGTCCAGATGCCCCCCGGCACCGCCATCGGCGAGACGCGCCGCCTGGTGGGCGAGATCGACGCGATCCTCGGGCGCGAGGGCGACGTGCGCTCGCGCTATTGGTCCATCGGCAAGTCGGGACCGGCGTTCTACTACAATATCACCGGTGGACGCTCGCGCGAGCCGGGGTTCGCGCAGGGCATGGTGACCACCACCACCGACGCCGCGGCGGCCCTGCTGGTGCCGGAGCTTCAGGCGCGGCTGGAAGTCGAGTTTCCGCAGGCCCGCATCGTGGTGCGCGGTTTGGTGCAAGGCCCGCCGGTGAACGCGCCGGTCGAATTGCGCTTCGTCGGTCAGGATATCGCCGTGCTGCGCGAACTGGCCGATGAGGCCCGCGCCACCATGGCCGATCTGGACACCATCACGCAGGTGCGCAGCTCGATCTCGGGCGGAGCGCCGCAATTGCGGTTCGACATTAACGAGGACAAGGCGCGTCTGCTGGGGCTGAACCTAACCGATGTGGCGCGCCAGCTTGAAGCCGGGCTGGTGGGCGTCACCGGCGGGTCGCTGGTCGAGGGGACCGAACAACTGCCGATCCGGGTTCGCTATGGCGACGGTCTGCGCGCCGATCTGATGGCCATTTCCGACTTGCCGATCCTGCCGCCCGATGCCGCCCAAATCGCCGCTTCTGGTGCCTTTCCCGGCGTGCCCATGTCGGAACTGGCCAGCCTGCGGCTGGAGCCGTCGGAAAGCACCATCACCCGCCACAATGGCGCGCGCGCCAACACCGTGCAGGCCTTCCTGATCCCCGATCTTCTGCCCGAGGAAGCCTTGCAGGCGGTGCAGGCCGATCTGGCAGAGGCCGGGTTCACCTTGCCGGCGGGTTACCGGCTCGAGATCGGCGGCGACTCCGATGCGCGGTCCAGCACGGTGAACAACCTGATGGCCTCGCTGGGGGTGATCGCCACCTTAGCAACGGCCACCATCGCCCTGACATTCAACTCTTTTCGCCTGACAGCCGTGGCACTGGCAGTCTGCGTGCTGTCGGCGGGACTTTCGCTGCTGTCGCTGGCGGTGCTACAATATCCGTTCGGGATCACCGCCATTATCGGGGTCATCGGCTCCATCGGGGTGTCGATCAATGCGGCCATCATCATCCTGACCGGGTTGCAGGCCGATCCGGATGCGGCGGCTGGGGATCGCGCGGCCATGGCACGCGTGGTCACGGGCTCCAGCCGGCACATCGTCTCGACCACCATCACCACTTTCGGAGGGTTCCTGCCGTTGATCCTTGCCGGCGGCGGTTTCTGGCCGCCCTTCGCGGTGTCAATCGCGGGCGGGGTGCTGTTGTCGACGGTGGTGTCCTTCTACTTCACGCCGCCGCTGTTCGCCCTGATCCAGCGCCGAACTCCCAGCCCGGCAAGACAGGAGGCGCGCACCCCGACCCCGGCACCCGGCTTGCGGATGGCCGCCGAATGACCCGCCTACGACTTTCGCCGCAGTTCACGGATCGGACCTGCCCATGTTAGCGTGTTCCAGAAACACCAGGTCGCAAGGAGAAGTCCGGAGTGCTCAGCGCCCAGAATCCCACCAGAACCGCCATGATCGTGGACGATCACCCGTTGTTCTGCGACGCCCTGTCGATTGTCCTGACAAGCGCCGCCGGAATTTCCAGCGTCACCACAGCCGACTCGTTGAATGACGCGCTGGAGGTTCTCAATGACGGCCCGCTGCCCGATGTGCTGCTGCTGGACCTGAACCTGCCGGATGTGAACGGGCTGGACGGGCTGCTGCGGTTGCGCGCCCGGCACCCGGAACTGCCGCTGCTGATAGTGTCCTCCATGTCCGACAACCGCACCGTTTCGGCGACCCTGCGCGCCGGGGCCCGGGGCTTCGTGCCCAAGCACAGCCACCGCGACATTTTCCGCAGCGCCTTCGACGCGATCTGGGCCGGCGAGACCTATCATCCCGAAGGCTATATCGAACCCGCCTCGGAAGACGGCGAGCGCGATGAATCCGTCGCCCGTCTGGCCAGCCTGACCCGCCAGCAAGCCCGCATCCTGCGGCTGATCTGCGATGGCAAGCTGAACAAACAGATTGCCTTTGACCTGTCGATTGCCGAAACAACCGTCAAAGCCCATGTCACGGCGATCATGCGCAAGCTTGGCGTGCAAAGTCGAACACAGGCCGTTCTGGTCGCCCAGCAGGCCAGATACGCGCATCTTCTGCCAGAGGGATAACAAGCCCCGCCCGGAAGATCGTCGCAGACATGGGAGCGTTAGGAGGAGGCGCAACCCCTGGAGCACGACACATTGGCCATCCCCGAGGTGGCAGAGCAAACGACCGTCCGGCGCGCCGCTGTCCCGGCACAGCGCCCCGATTGCATGGACATCCTTGCGGCGCAGCTTGGGTCCGATCTGGCCCAGCTGTTCCTGTTCGTGGATGCCGATGCGGATTTCGACCAGTTGGTCGCCACCGCCGGAGCCCGGTTTGAGGGTGTCGAGGTCGTGGCCTGCACCACCGCCGGCGAGATCACCGAAGACGGCTATAGCGAGGGCAACATTGTTGCCGTGGGGTTGCCCCGGCAGCATTTCCAGACATCCACCCTGCTGGTTCCCGATCTGAAGGATTTCGACGCCACTGATCTGACGGACGAAGTGGTGCGCCAGCGTCTGGCCCTTGAAGGCCGCGCCGGTGATCTGCCCAATGCTTTCGCCTTTCTGGTGATCGACGGGATGAGCCTGCGCGAGGACCAGTTGATGGGCGCCATTTCATCGGGGCTGGCGGCCATGCCGGTCTTTGGCGGTTCGGCCGGGGACGGAGTGCGCTTTGAACAGCCCAAGGTGGCCCTGAACGGCGTCGTTCATCGTAACGCGGCCGTCATCACCCAGGTGCGGACCGATTGTGAGGTCAAGGTCTTCAGTCTGGATCACTTCCAGCCGGGCGACGCACGCATGGTCGTCACCGGGGCCGAACCCGCCCGCCGGATCGTCTGCGAGATCAACGGCCGTCCCGCCGCGCGGGAATACGCGCGCATTCTGGGCAAGAACCCTGACTACCTGTCGCCCTTCACCTTCGCCGCGCATCCGCTGGTGGTGCGGGTCGGGGGCCAGCACCATGTCCGGGCCATCCAGCGGGTCACCGAAGACGGCGCATTGGTCTTCTATTCCGCCATTGGCGAAGGCATCGTGCTGACGCTGGCCAAGGCCGAGAACATGGCCGACCATCTGGACGCCGAACTGGACCGACTGACCGCCGGGGGCTCACTTGACACCGTTCTGGCCTGCGATTGCGTCCTGCGCCGGATCGAGGCAACCCAGCACCAGCAGGTGGGGCGCCTGTCGCAGATCCTGCGCAAGCACAACGTCGTGGGGTTCAACACCTACGGCGAACAGGTCGGCGCCACGCATGTCAACCAGACCATGACCGGGGTCGCCTTTTTTCACCCGCAGGACACCACCGAATGATGGATTCGCTTCTCGATCCGAATGAACCGCTCGAAGCCCAGCACGAGCGGCTTCTGAAGATCACCGCCGCGTTGATGAACCGGGTGGAGCAGGACACCGACGGCGCCGGGCAGGCCTATGCCCAGTTCGAACGCGCGGTGATCCTTGAGGATCAGGTGCGCCAGCGCACCCTGGAACTGGAAGCCGCGCTGGATCTGCTGAACCGGTCCAATGCGCAACTGGCCGAAGCCAGCCGCGAGGCCGATGCCGCCCGCGCCGACCTGTCCAACGCCATCGAAACCGTCCGCGAAGGCTTTGCCCTGTTCAATGAGCATGACGCGATGGTCATGTGCAACAGCCGTTTCGGGCTGAAGCTGAAGGACATCCGCCCGCGCCTCGTGCCCGGCCTGTCCTTCGGCGAATACGTCGGACTGGTCAGCCGCAGCCGCTATCTGGCGCTATCCTCACCCGAACACCGCGCCGACTGGGCCGAGCGACGGCTGAAGCGGCACGGAGACAGCTACGTGATGTTCAACGTCGAACTTGCCGACGATCACTGGCTGCAGGTCAGCGAACACCGCACCCCCAACGGCGGCACGGTGATCCTGCAGACCGACATCACCGACGTGATCCGCATTGGCCGCGAGGAGCGCGACAAGTTGCTGGATCAGCAGGCGCGCATGGTCCGTGCCACGCTGGAGCATCTCAACCAGGGCGTGGCGATCTTCGATCAGGGCGCCCGGCTGGTCGGCTGGAACACCCGGTTTACCGATTTGCTGGGGCTGGCCCCGTCACGGGTCATCATGGGGGCCGGTTTCGACGGCATGACCGAGGAGTTGCGCGAGCGCTTCACTATTTCGGACGAGGCGCAATTGCGGCAGTTGGAAACCTGGCGCAACGGCGGCAAGGCCACCGGGCCGCTGTCGTTTGAACTGTCGGGGCCGGACCGCCTGTCGCTGGACACGTTCGCGCGCAAACTGCCCGATGGCGGCTTCGTGGTCTCGCTGACCGATGTCACCGCCATCCGCGAGGCGGCGCGGGCGCTGACCGTGGCCAACGAGACGCTGGAACACCGGGTGACCGAGCGGACGCTGGAACTGGAAGACGCGGTGGAGGCGGCCGAGCGCGCAAATTCCTCGAAATCCCGCTTCGTCGCCGCCGCCAGCCACGACCTGTTGCAGCCCTTGTCGGCGGCCAAGCTGTTCCTCGCCTCGGCCACCGATCACGATCCCAACCCGCTGGTCGACAAGGCCCGGCGGGCGCTGGAAAGCGTCGAGGTCATCATCGACGCGCTGCTCGACATCTCCAAGCTGGACTCCGGCAGCGAGGTCTTCGACATCCGCGCCGTGCCGCTGTCGGAAATCCTGCGGCAACTGGCCGAGGAATTCACACCGCTGGCCGCTCAGAAAGGGCTGGAGTTGCGCGTCGTGCCCTCGACCGCCGTAGTGCGCAGCGATCCCGCCTATCTGCGCCGCATCCTGCAAAACCTGATCGGCAACGCCATCCGCTACACCCGCGAAGGCCGGGTCCTGATCGGCGCCCGGCGCATGGGCTCGGCCCTGCGGATGGAGGTCTGGGACACCGGATGTGGCATCGCCGAGGAGGATCAGGAACTGATCTTCCAGGAATTCCAGCGGCTCGACGCCCGCGCCAGCGCCAGCGAAGGGCTGGGACTGGGGCTGGCCATCGTCGAACGCGCCTGCGCCCGGCTGGGCCATCCGCTGGGGTTGTGGAGCGTGCCGGGCCGCGGCAGCGGCTTCTTCGTCAGCCTGCCCGCCAGCGATGCCGCCGACCCGCGCGTGTCCGCCAAGGCCGATGCCTCGCGCGTGTCAACCGCGTGGCGGCTGAAGGACAAGGGGCTGATCGTGCTTCTGGTCGAGGACGATGTGGACCTGCGCCGCGCCATGATGATGCTGCTGGGCAAATGGGATGTCAGCGTGCTGGAAGCCGAAAGCGCCGAGGCCGCCATCGACCTGCTGGAGGAGATCGAGATCGTCCCGGATGCGGTGCTGGTCGACTATCAGCTGGGACAGGGGGCCGATGGCATCGCGCTGACCCGGACCCTGAAGGCACGCTATGGCCCGATCCCCTCGTGCGTGCTGTCGGCCAACCGGTCGCCCGAGTTGCGCCAGCAATGCGCCGAAGCCGGGTTGCCGCTGATCTCCAAGCCGATCGACGCCGCGCGGCTGGAGAGCTTTCTGCTGAGCAGCCTGGGCGACGCAACTTAGGCAGACACCCCCCGTTCTGGGCCCTTCGGGACCGGCGGCCTGACCGCATCCCCCCATATTCTTGCCCGAAACCGAATTATGACCTAATTTCTGTAAACATAGCGGACGAAATTCGCGCATAAACTTGTTTTCGGGGGCGGGGGTCACATGACGACATATACGTTGAACGCTATCGCGGTTGAGTATGATGGCACCACGGATGCCACACTTGCAGTTGGCTATACGACCTTTTCGATGGTGGTTGGTCCAGGAGGATCACCATTCGTATCGTACACGGACCACCCCAGTCCTGACCCCGATCTTGAACTGACTCAGGTCGTTTTCGACATTGACGACTTGTACGCCGCCTATCTCGGAGGCGGTTTCTCGCCCTACGATCGATCCATAGGAGAACTTGAAGCCATAGGTGTCATGAACTGGATTGATGCAGGCGGCGCAACCCGTTCCACAACGGTTGTCCTCCTGGCAGCGCAGCACGACACCTTAGACAGATACGGGATTTTTATTTTCCCTGTCGTTGGCGATCCGCCGCCGACATTCTCGTCGGTAGCGGCCTGGGAGAACTTCAATGAAGGGACCGCAGGCAATCCTAAAATCACGTCTTTCGCCGCGCCGCCGTTCAACCCCGGCGATCAGATCCCGCTGACCGGCATCGGGGCCTTCTCGGCGACGGTATCGGACAACGACATCATCTTTGATGACACCGACCCCAACGACAGTGTTTTCTACGACACCGGCCCCGGCAACGACGAGATCTATGGCGATGACGCCTGGGTCCATGCGATTCTGGGATCCGGCGCGGATTATCTGCAGAGCGGCGCCGGCGGTGCCGTCGTGGACTACTCTGGCGAAACGGGCGTCAATCCGGTCACGGTCCACCTTGGCAACAACACCGCCACCGACACTCACGGCGACACCGATACGCTGGTCAATGTCGTCAGCGTCATTGGCTCGGCCTTCGACGATACCATTACCGGCTCGAACCAATACGATGATCTGACCGGCGGTGACGGCGACGACAGTATCTCCGGCCTGGACGGAGACGACTTCCTTCAGGCAGGCAACGGCAATGACACATTCGACGGTGGCAACGGCTACGATACGGTCAATTTTGAGCCGCTCGGCACAGCCGTCATCGTCAACAATACCGGGACCGTGCAGGCCGGTGTGGCAGGATTCACCGCCAACAAGGGCGCGGCCGGAAACGACAGCCTGACCAGTATTGAAAGCTTCCACGGCACCAATCTGACCGGCTCGGGCGATCAGATCTACCTGGCCGCGCAAGGGGGCTATGTCATTGACCGCGCGGGCGACGACCATGTGGAAGTCACCGACAACAGCCTTATGGAAGGCATCCTTTTCCTCGTCGGCTCGGGCAATGACACCTTCATCGGCAGCACCCTGGGTTGGGACAGCCTCGACCTTGAACTCGACATCTACGACGCGCTGGGGGACATCACCCAGGGCGTGACGGTGAATTTCTCGGGCGTCGGCGCGGGCAGCCTGACCGATGGCTGGGGGTTTACGGACCAGTTCCAGAACATCGAAGAAATAAGAGCCACACGCTTTGCCGATACCATCAACGGCCATGATGGCGATGAGTATTTCTTTGGAGGGTACGGCAACGATACCCTGAATGGCGGCGCTGGCCGGGACGACCTGGAGGGTGGTAGCGGAAATGACACCATCGACGGCGGCGACGGCAGCAGAGACGAGTTGCGCTACGACAATGAGGAGCGAAATAGCGGCGGCACCCAGGGCGTCACGGTCAACTTCCTGACCGGCACGGCGACGGACACCCACGGCAACACCGACACGATCATGAATGTCGAGGAAGTGCGTGGCACCTCGCACGCCGACAGCTTCACCGGCAGCGCCGCGGCCGAAGAACGCTTCCGGGGCTATGCCGGCGATGACACGATCCTTGGCGGCGATGGGCGCGACCGGATCGACGGGGGCGCGGGCGACGACATGATCGACGGCGGCGCGGGCACCCGCGACCAGGCGCGGTACCAGGACGACCACAACGACGGGGGCTTCCAGGGGATTGACGCCGATTTGGCGCTTGGCACAGCGACCGACACCTTCGGGGACACCGACACGCTGGTGGGCATCGAACAGATCAACGGGTCGAACTTCAACGACGTGATCCGTGGCGACGATCAGGACAATGCTTTCTGGGGCGGTTTTGACGGAAACGACCTGTTGGAAGGTCGCGGCGGCTATGACTACTTTGCGGGCGGGGCCGGCGACGACACGATGGACGGCGGCGCCCTCTTCGACACCGCCGGGTATGACTTTGACCACCAAGACGGTGGCACGATGGGAATCATCGCCAATCTGACTCTGGGATCGGTTCAGGACACCTTCGGCGACACCGATACACTGATCAGCATCGAAAACATCAACGGTTCGGTCTTCAACGACAACATCACCGGGGACGGCCAGGATAACTGGCTGCGCGGCGAGGCCGGCGACGACGTCATTAACGGCGGCGACGGCAATGACAGGCTCTGGGACGGCGATGGCGACGATCAGGTGAACGGCGGCAATGGCGACGACACCATCGAGACGGGCAGTGGCAATGATGTCTTCAACGGCGGCGCCGGCATCGACACGATCTTCACCGATCTTTCAGCCTCGACCCCGCGGCAATTCATCGTCGAATTCAACCTCGCCACCGGCGACATGGGGGCCAAGGGGCTGGCGACGCTGCGCGACACGCTGATCGCCATCGAGAACTTCACCCTGATCGGCGACTACAACGTCGAAGCCGTGGGCAATGGCGGTGCCAATGTCTTCACGCTGGATCTGGGCGACGACACGGTGACTGCCGGGGCCGGAGATGACGAAGTCTCGGGCGGTGGCGGTGACGACATGCTGGATGGCGGCGGCGGCTCGGACCAGCTGTTCGGGCAGCAGGGCAATGACACGCTGATCGGCGGCTTTGCCAATGACTTCCTGTTTGGCGGTTCGGGCGATGACGACCTCTCGGGCGGCGACAGCAACGACCAGTTGTTCGGCGGTTCGGGCGCAGACACCATGGACGGCGGCAATGGCTCGGATCTGTTCGTCATCGACGGGTTCGACACGGTGACCGACACCGGCACCGTCGGCTATGACAAGGCGCAGATCGCCAGCGCCGTCGGCGACAGCCTGTCGCTGACCGGGTGGAGCGGCGTCGAGCGCATCAATGGCAACGCAGGCAACGACCAGATCGACGCTTCGACCGCCAGCGAGGGGCTGCTTCTGTTCGGCGATGGCGGCGATGATACGCTGATCGGCGGTCTTGGCGGCGACGTTCTGATCGGTGGCGACGGCAACGACACGCTGACAGGCAACGACGGCAACGACATCATGCTGGGGGCGGCCGGCAACGACACCTTCAACGGCGGCGCGGGCAACGACGTCTTCTACATCGGCGAAAGCGGCGATGTGGTCAGTGACGGCGGCGCCGGGTTCGACAAGGCGGTGATCTCGGCCACGGGTGGCATTTCGCTGAGCGTCGGCGGCTGGCTCGGGGTCGAGCGGATCAACGGGCTGACCGGCAACGACACCATCGACGCCACCGGGATGGCAACCTCGGTGACGCTGGTGGGATCGGCCGGCAACGACGTGCTGACCGGCGGGTCGGCGGGCGACGTGTTCTTCGCCGGGGCCGATGATGACATGATGTTCGGCGGCGGCGGCGACGACGCGCTGATCGCCTCGTCTGGCAATGACACTCTGGATGGCGGTGCGGGCAACGACTTCTACTTCGGCGGTCTGGGCGCCGATGTCTTCGCCTGGACCGACGGGTTCGGCCGCGACGTGGTGAAGGATTTCACCGATGGCGTCGACCGGCTGGACTTTTCGGGCCACAGCACCGTGAATGCGCTGTCGGATCTGACCATCACCCAAAGCGGCAACCACACCATCGTGGCCATGGTCAACGGCACCGACCAGGTGACGCTGGCCGATACTCTGGCCAGCGCGGTCACCGGGGCCGACTTCGACTTCGTTTGAAGCGGGTCTATTTGGTCAGAATCAATTTGCCTTGCCGAGGGATGCGCAGCGTATAGATCGCGCGATCCAGCCTGATCTGGGTCAGTACGCCGCCATTGATCAGGTCGCGCGCATCGTGTTGCGGCAGGATTTCCTCGGCGCCATCTGCGATGGAGGTCGGAGCAGCGTATTTCATCTTGGGTCAATTCCTGAAGGGTCGGAGCATGCGCCCCGTATTGGCCAGGTGTGGCTGGCTCATGGCGCTATGAGTGGCGTGACCGCAAAATCTGACAAATACCTTCATCTATTGCTAGCAGGGGATTGGGCTCCGACGACCCCCCCACTATTGGGGAGTATCCCCTTTCCATACAGTAGGCCAAAGCCCACATATTCTGTATGAAACAGACAAACGTCCGCCAGTTCTTCCAGAAGTTCCCGACCGATGATGCTTGCCTAGGGTCCAGACATCATTGATGTTCATAACCAGAAGATGACAGCGGCAACCAAGGCGATGGCTGACAGGAAGACTTTCGGGCATCTGTCGTAGCGTGTGGCGATCCGGCGCCAGTCCTTGAGCCTGCCGAACATGATCTCGATGCGGTTGCGCCGCTTGTATCGGCGCTTGTCGTATTTCACGGTCGTCTTGCGCTGCTTTCGACCCGGGATGCAGGCGCGTATCCCCTTGGCTTTCAAGGCTTCGCGGAACCAGTCGGCGTCGTAGCCGCGATCTCCAAGCAACCAGTCCACCTTCGGCAGGCTGCTGAGCAGCGTCCGTGCGCCGATTGCTCTGCCCCCCAATAACTGGATCGTTAGAAGCGCGAGTTGTCCGCTAAGTTTCCCAGGCTGGGAGAGGAGCGGAATCGCATGAAGGCATCGAAGTTCACGGAGGCGCAGAAGGCGTTCATCCTGAAGCAGGGCGAGCAAGGCACGCCGGTTGCGGAGATATGTCGGAAGGCTGGGATCAGCCAGGCGACGTAGTTCAACTGGAGTGCAGGCGGATAAAGAAAAGCGTCCAGTGGACGGTTTTCCCGCCAAACAGGTATGGCGGCCTTCTACCGGACGAGATGCGGCGGCTGAAGGCGCTCGAGGACGAGAACACCCGGCTGAAAAAGATCGTGGCGGACCTGACGCTGGATCGTGAGATGTTGCAGGACGTCATACGCCGAAAGCTCTGA
>NZ_JBFBVU010000138.1:0-251 GCF_040689105.1 Meridianimarinicoccus marinus | reverse complement strand
CTCCCCCCTTTTTTCGGTTCTTTTTTTTTTGTCGCCCCCCCCCCCCTCTCTTCCCCCTCCCCACTCCCCCTGCGGGGGGGGTGCGCCCTCCCCCGGTCCCCCGGGGGCGGGGGGCCCCCCCCCGGGGTGGCCCCCCCCCCCCCCCCCCCCCCCACCGTCCCCCTTTAGTGGGGGCGGGGGGGGGGGGCCCCCGCCGGCCCGCCCCCCACCCCCCCCCCCGGCGCCCCCCCGCGACGGCGCTCACTCTTGTC
>NZ_JBFBVU010000016.1:0-88301 GCF_040689105.1 Meridianimarinicoccus marinus | reverse complement strand
GGGCTTGCGACAGACCGGGTGCATTGGACCGGGCGCAATGGCGTTGCGCGTGTGGCCCGAAGGGCAGCGGATCGAACGGTTGGGAGCGGTTTTCCTGGAGCGGGCGATGAGATTCGAACTCACGACCCTAACCTTGGCAAGGTTATGCTCTACCCCTGAGCTACGCCCGCGTCCGGAAACCTGTCTCTCTCTTGGAGCGGGCGATGAGATTCGAACTCACGACCCTAACCTTGGCAAGGTTATGCTCTACCCCTGAGCTACGCCCGCATCCTTGAGAGTGCGCGTTGTCTAGCGCCACGTTCGGGACGCTGCAAGGGAAAAAATGGCCCTTCGGGCGGGATAACCGCTAGACTGGAGGTTGCTCCATGGCACGTCCATACGGGGCAGGGAACAAAAGAGGATGCGATGAAAATACTGGTGATGGGGGCAGGGGCGCTGGGAGGATTCTACGGCGCACGGCTGGCCCGGGACGGGCATGAGGTCACCCTGGTTGCGCGCGGCGCGCATCTTGAGGCGATGCAACGCGACGGTCTGCGGGTGGAAAGCCCGATGGGTGATCTGCATGTGAGGGACATTCGGGCAACCGATCGGCCCGAAGGCAATCCAGACATCGTGTTGCTGATGATCAAAAACCGCGATGTGGAAGCCGCGGGCGCGCAGGTCAAGCCGTTCCTGAACGAGGGCAGCGCCGTGGTGACGGTGCAGAACGGGGTGACCGCGCCCGAACGGCTGGGCCGTGTGATCGGGCCCGAACGGGTCATCTCGGGCTCGGTGTTCATGCCGGCCAGCATCAAGGCACCGGGCGTCATCCTGCATTCGTCAGACAACAGCATGGTGCGCGCCGGGGTGCGCGAAGGTGGGCCGTCCGACCTGTGTGACAGGCTGATCGCGGCGCTTGCCGCAACGGGCGTGGATGCGCAGCGTGTGGATGATACCGACCGGATGCTGTGGGAAAAGATGGTCTTCCAAAGCGTCTTTTCCGCCATCACCAGTCTGACGCGTCTGGACGTCGGGCCACTGCGGGATTGCCCGGAAACCCGCGCCTTGTTACGGGCCGGGCTCGGGGAAGCGGCGGCAGTCGGAAAAGCGGTCGGGATTGATCTGGATGCGGATGTGGCCGAGGTGCAGTTCACCCGCCTGATGGAATCGCTTCCGCGGCACAGCCATGCCTCCATGCTGGACGACCTGAACCGGGGCAAGCCACTGGAACTGGAGTATCTGTCCGGAGAGATCGTGCGGCTGGGGCAGGAGCACGGGATCGCCACCCCCACCCACAGGTTCATGCGGGCGGCCTTGATGCCCTTTGCCGAGGGCGCACCGGCGGCGTCCTGAACGAAAATGCCCCGCCGAAAGTTTCGGCGGGGCGCTGGATCGGCCGGGCGGGGGAACGCCCGAGCCTAGTCCAGTTCGACCAGTAGATCCTTGGCGTCGATCTGCGCGCCGGGCTGCACGTGGACCGCCTTGACCGTGCCGTCGCGGTCGGCGGCCAGACCGGTTTCCATCTTCATCGCCTCGATGGTCAGCAGCAGATCGCCCTTCTTCACGGCAACGCCGGGCTGCACCGCGATCGAGGCGACGACGCCGGGCATCGGCGCGCCCACGTGATTCGGGTTGCCCTCGTCCGCTTTCGGCGTCGCCTGACGGCTGGCCTTGGCGTGGCGGTCGGGCACGCGGATCACGCGCGGCTGGCCGTTGAGTTCGAAGAAGACCTTGACCTCGCCTTCCTCGTTGGTCTCGCCGGCCGCCTGCATGCGGATTTCCAGCGTCTTGCCGGGATCGATCTCGGACTCGATCTCGTCCCCCGGCGCCATGCCATAGAAGAAGACCGGCGTCGGCAGGGTGCGGACCGGGCCGTAAAGCTCGTGCCGTTTGGTGTAATCCGCAAAGACCTTGGGATACATCAACGCGCCGTTGAGGTCCTCGTCATCCAGCTTGCTGCCAAGTTCGGCTTCCAGTTCAATGCGGCGGGCCTCCAGATCGACCGGCGCGGCATGGGCGCCGGGGCGGTCGGTCATCGGGTTTTCCCCGCGCAGGACCTTGGATTGCAGCGCCTTGGGCCAGCCGCCCGGCGGTTGGCCCAGGTTGCCCTTCATCATGTCGACGACCGAGTCGGGGAAGGAGACCTCTTGTGCGGGGTCTTCGACGTGTTCGCGGGTCAGGTTCTGGCTGACCATCATCAACGCCATGTCGCCGACCACCTTTGACGAGGGCGTCACTTTCACGATGTCGCCGAACATCTGGTTCACCTCGGCATACATCTGCGCCACCTCGTGCCAGCGTTCTTCCAGCCCCATGCTGCGGGCCTGCGCCTTGAGGTTGGTGAACTGGCCGCCGGGCATCTCGTGCAGGTAGACCTCCGAAGCGGGGGCCGCGAGGCCGGATTCGAAGGCCACGTATTGCGCGCGTACCTGCTCCCAGTATTCGCTGATCGCCCGGATCGCGCCGATATCCAGCCCGGTGTCGCGGTCGGTGTGGCGCAGGGCCTCGACCACCGAGCCGAGGCAGGCCTGCGAAGTGCCGCCCGAGAAGGCATCCATGGCCGCATCCACGGCATCGACGCCCGCGTCGGCGGCGGCAAGGATGGTCGCCCCGGCAATGCCGCTGGTGTCATGGGTGTGGAAGTGGATGGGCAGGCCCACCTCTTCCTTCAGCGCCTTGATGAGCACCCGCGCGGCGGCAGGCTTCAGCAGGCCGGCCATGTCCTTCAGGCCCAGCACATGGGAGCCTGCATCGCGCAACTCCTTGCCCATGGCCACGTAATACTTCAGGTCGTACTTGGCGCGGTCGGGGTTCAGGATGTCGCCGGTGTAACAGATGGTGCCTTCGCAGACCTTGTTGTTCTCCAGCACCGCATCCATCGCCAGGCGCATGTTCTCGACCCAGTTCAGGCTGTCGAACACGCGGAACACATCGACGCCGGTTTCGGCGGCCTGCTTGACGAAGAATTTCACCACGTTGTCGGGATAGGTGGTGTAGCCCACCCCGTTGGCGCCGCGCAGCAGCATCTGGGTCAGGATGTTGGGCATGGCCTTGCGCAGATCGCGCAGGCGCTGCCACGGGCATTCCTGCAAGAAGCGATAGGCCACGTCGAAGGTCGCGCCCCCCCAGCATTCCACCGAGAACAGCTGCGGCAGGTTGGCCGAATAGGCCGGGGCCACGCGGATCATGTCGATCGAGCGCATCCGCGTCGCCAGAAGCGACTGGTGGCCGTCGCGCATGGTGGTGTCGGTCAGCAGCAGTTGCGGCTGCGCGGCCATCCAGTCGGCCACCGCCTGCGGTCCGTGCGCATCCAGGATCTGCTTGGTGCCCTCGGCCCCTGCGGCAATGGCCAGCGGCGGCTTCGGAATGCGCACATCGGCAGGCTTGGCGCGGCCCGTGGTCTCGGGATGCCCGTTGACCGTGATATCGGCGATATAGGTCAGAATCTTGGTGGCCCGGTCCTTGCGCGGCGAGAAGTCGAACAGGTCCGGTGTCTCGTCGATGAACTTGGTGGTGTATTCATTCGACAGGAAGGTCGGATGCTTCAAGAGGTTCTCGACGAAGGCGATGTTGGTGCTGACGCCGCGGATGCGGAATTCGCGCAGGGCGCGGTCCATGCGGGCGATGGCGGCTTCGGGCGTCTGCGCCCAGGCCGTGACCTTGGTCAGCAGGCTGTCATAATAGCGGGTGATGACCGCGCCGGAATAGGCGGTGCCGCCGTCCAGACGGATGCCCATGCCGGTGGCCGAGCGATAGGTCTGGATCCGCCCGTAGTCGGGAATGAAGTTGTTCTGCGGATCCTCGGTGGTGACCCTGCATTGCAGGGCGTGGCCCGACAGGGTGATGTCGTCCTGCGTCGCGGCGCCGGTGGCCTCGGCCAGCGTCTTGCCCTCGGTGATCAGGATCTGGGCGCGCACGATGTCGATGCCGGTGACCTCTTCGGTCACGGTGTGTTCGACCTGAACCCGCGGGTTGACCTCGATGAAGTAGAAGTTGCCGGATTCCATATCCATCAGGAATTCGACGGTGCCGGCGCACTGATACCCGACGTGCGCACAGATCTTGCGGCCCAATTCGCAGATCTCGGCACGCTGGGCGTCGGTCAGATAGGGGGCAGGCGCACGTTCGACCACCTTCTGGTTGCGGCGCTGGACCGAGCAGTCACGCTCGAACAGGTGATAGATCTCGCCGTATTTGTCGCCCAGGATCTGCACTTCGACGTGGCGGGCACGGGTGATCATCTTTTCCAGATAGCCCTCGCCGTTGCCAAAGGCGGCCTCGGCCTCGCGGCGGCCTTCCAGGACCTTCTCTTCCAGCTCGTCGGGGCCAAAGATCGGGCGCATGCCCCGGCCGCCGCCGCCCCAGGAGGCTTTCAGCATCAGCGGATAGCCGACCGCTTCGGCCTCAGCCCGGATCGCGTCCATGTCTTCGCCCAGAACCTCGGTGGCGGGGATCACCGGCACGCCGGCTT
Organism: Meridianimarinicoccus marinus; assembly: GCF_040689105.1. Lineage (NCBI taxonomy): Bacteria > Pseudomonadati > Pseudomonadota > Alphaproteobacteria > Rhodobacterales > Paracoccaceae > Meridianimarinicoccus > Meridianimarinicoccus marinus. The sequence continues at coordinate 83,851 of NZ_JBFBVU010000016.1, read as the reverse complement.
CGATGGCGACCTTGCGGGCGCTGGCCTTGTCGCCAAGGGCGCGCATGGTTTCGGCTTTGGGCCCGATAAAGGCGATGCCGTTGTTGGCGCAGGCTTCCACGAAGTCGGGGTTTTCCGACAGCAGCCCATAGCCGGGGTGGATCGCGTCGGCGCCGCAGGCCTTGGCCACGCGGATGATCTCGTCGATGCTCAGATAGGCCGCAACCGGCCCCATGCCTTCGCCGATCTTGTAGGCCTCGTCGGCCTTGAAGCGGTGCAGCGAGAGCTTGTCCTCTTCGGCGTAGACGGCGACGGTTCGCTTGCCCATCTCGTTGGCCGCGCGCATCACGCGAATGGCAATCTCGCCGCGGTTGGCGATCAGTAGCTTCTTGAACTCAGTCATCGGGCTGATTTCCTTGCATGCACCGGGGGGATGGGGTGCTTCTAGCGCTAACAGGATAATGCCGCAACGCGGCGTTTTGCATGGTCAAGTTTGTTTACCAATATTTCCACCTCAAAAGCAAGGTGCTGTGGATTTCCCAACTTGGCAAGTGGCTGGTTGACGTTACGGTAGAACAATCCAAGAGGGGGAGAACACCATGTCAGTCGAAGCTGCAATTGCTGCGGTCGCCGCGTCCAACAACGCTGCCGCCACGGCGGCGAATGCCTGGAAAGCCCATGCCGAAAAGCTGGAGGCACTGGGGGCGAATTCGCCCCTGCGTCTGGCCGCCATCATCGGCCAATGTGGCCATGAAAGCGGCGGGTTCCTGCACCGGTTCGAAAACCTGAACTATTCGCAGGCCTCGCTGCGGCGAGTGTTCAAGAAATACTTCAAGACCGACGCCGAAGCCGCTGCCTTCGCGCGCAAGCCGGAAAAGATCGCCAACCGGGTCTATGGCAATCGCATGGGCAACGGCTCAGAAGGGTCGGGGGACGGCTGGCGCTATCGCGGGCGCGGCTACATCCAGCTGACCGGCAAGTCGAATTACACCAGTTTCGGCGCGGCCATCGGCGAGGATCTGGTGGGCAACCCCGACCGCGCGGCCGACCCCGGCATCGCCTGGATGGTGGCGGTGCGCTACATGGCGTCGCGCAAGCGCAGCGGCAAGACCTGCCTGCAATGGGCCGACGAGAGCGACGACCGCATGGTGACGCTGGTCATCAACGGCGGCACCCATGGTCTGGTCGACCGGGAGTTGCGCACGGCCAAGGCGCTGGCGGCCCTGGGCGGCAGCAAGATCCCGCCGGTGATCGAACAACAGCGGGCGCTGCTGGCGGCCGGGTTCAATCCCGGTCCCATCGACGGGCTGATGGGCAGCAAGACCAAGGCCGCCATCGACGCCGCCGCGAAGAAGTTCGGCCTGAAGGGCGCGGACCTGTGGGAGAAGCTGGAAAGCCTCGCCTGAGGCTCAGTTCATCCTGGACACCTCCCGGCGGGCCTGCGCCCGGCGGGAGGTTTCCCGTTCCAGAATTCCCGCCGCATCGACCTCGGCCAGGGGCTGCGGGTCGCCGCGACGAATCTCGCCCTCGGTCGCCAGCGCCAAGTAACGAGCGCAGCACACCCGCAGGAACGAGGTGAAATTGCCGGTGTCATGCCCGGCGTCCAGCGATTCCAGATACAGCTTGGTGATCAACTGGTTGACGGTCATTCCGTCCCGCGTGGCGATCTCGTCCAGCAGATCCCAGAAGAAGTTCTCCATGCGCAAACTGGTGGCCATGCCGTCGATGCGCAGCGACTTGGTGCGGCTGACCCAGTTGTCTGCCTCGGCGTTGATGAACAATTGGCACATGAAGACCCTCCCCCGGTTGTCGTGTCAGGCCGCGACGCTGGTGTCGGCGGCACTGTTCAGCAGGGCCATGAATTGCGCCATCCACGCCGGATGCGCGGGCCAGGCCGGTGCGGTGACCAGATTGCCATCGGTGACGGCCTCCGTCACCTCGATATCGGCATAGCTGCCCCCGGCGGCGCGCACTTCGGGCGCGCAGGCCGGGTAGGCCGAGCAGGTCTTGCCGTCCAGAACACCCGCAGCGGTCAGGATCTGGGCGCCATGGCAGATCGCGGCCACCGGCTTGCCGGTCTCGAAGAAGTGGCGCACCATCGCCAGCACGTCGTCGTTCAGGCGCAGGTATTCCGGGGCGCGGCCGCCGGGAATGACCAGCGCGTCATAGGCCGCCGGATCGGTCTCGGCGAAGCTGGCGTTCAGCGCGAAGTTGTGGCCGGGCTTCTCGGAATAGGTCTGGTCGCCCTCGAAGTCATGGATTGCTGTCTTCACCGTGTCGCCCGCCACCTTGTCGGGGCAGACCGCGTCTACCGTGTGGCCGCAAGCCAGCAGGGTCTGGAACGGCACCATGGTTTCATAGTCCTCGGTGAAGTCGCCGGTGATCATCAGGATCTTTGACATCTTGTCCTCCTCTGTCAGATGCCGGTCCAGTCTAGGGTAGGCGGCGCGGGCGCGGGTGTTAGCGGGCTACCACAATCGTGGGAACAGAGCGCGAACAGGGGCTTGCGTCGGCGCGGGCGCGGCCTATGCTGCGGCCATGAGCGGATATGACGATGACGGCGCCTTTGCCGATGCCCCCACACCCCTGTCGGCCCGCGCCATGGCGGCGCGGCCCACGCCGTATCTGGACGGGCTGAACCCGGCGCAGCGGCAAGCGGTCGAGACGCTGAAAGGCCCGGTGCTGATGCTGGCCGGCGCCGGCACCGGCAAGACCCGCGCCCTGACCGCCCGCATCGCGCATCTGCTGAACACCGGCACCGCGCGCCCCAATGAAATTCTGGCGGTGACCTTCACCAACAAGGCCGCGCGCGAGATGAAGCTGCGGGTGGCCAAGCTGATGGGGATGGAGGTCGACGGCCTGCCCTGGCTGGGCACTTTCCACGCCATCAACGTCAAGCTGCTGCGCCGCCACGCGGAACTGGCCGGGCTGAAGTCGAACTTCACCATTCTGGACACCGACGACCAGATCCGGCTGCTGAAACAGGTGATCCTGGCCCGCAACATCGACGAAAAGCGCTGGCCCGCGCGGCAGCTGGCCGGGATGATCGACCATTGGAAGAACCGCGCCTGGACGCCCGAACATGTTCCGGCCGCCGAAGGCTCGGGCTTCAACAACATGGGCGTGACGCTGTACGCCGACTACCAGCAGCGGCTGCGCGATCTGAATGCGGTGGATTTCGGCGATCTGTTGCTGCACATGGTCACGATCTTCCAGCGGCACGAAGATGTTCTGGCGCAGTACCAGCGCTGGTTCCGTTACATCCTTGTGGATGAATATCAGGACACCAACATCGCCCAGTACCTGTGGCTGCGCCTGCTGGCGGCAGGGCATCACGACATCTGCTGCGTCGGCGATGACGACCAGTCGATCTATGGCTGGCGCGGCGCCGAGGTCGGCAACATCCTGCGGTTTGAAAAGGATTTCCCCGGTGCCACGGTGATCCGGCTGGAGCAGAACTACCGCTCCACCGCGCATATCCTGGCCGCAGCCTCGGGGGTGATCGCCGGGAACAAAGGGCGGCTGGGCAAGACCCTGTGGACCGAGGCCGACGGCGGCGACCGGGTGCGCCTGATCGGCCATTGGGATGCCGAGGAAGAGGCGCGCTGGATCGGCGAGGAACTGGACGCGATGCAGGGCGGCACCCGTGGCGGGCGGCCCTACACGCTGAACGAATGCGCCATCCTGGTGCGCGCCAGCCACCAGATGCGGGCGTTCGAGGATCGGTTCCTGACCATCGGTCTGCCCTACCGGGTGATCGGCGGCCCGCGCTTCTATGAGCGCAAGGAAATCCGCGATGCCATGGCCTATTTCCGTCTGGTGGTCAGCCCCGACGACGATCTGGCCTTTGAACGCATCGTCAACGTGCCCAAGCGGGGCCTTGGCGACAAGGCGCAGCAGACCATCCAGCAGGCGGCACGCGCCAATGGCGTCAGCCTTCTGGAAGGCGCGCGCATCGCGGTCGAGGCCGGGCTGCTGAAGGGCAAGGGCAAGGCCGAGCTGGCCCGGCTGGTGACCGCGCTGGACCGCTGGCACGGGGTGGTTGTTGCCGACGCCACCTATGACCATATCGCGTTGGCCGAAACCGTGCTGGATGGCTCGGGCTATACTGGCATGTGGCAGGCCGACAAGACGCCCGAAGCTCCGGGACGGTTGGAGAACCTGAAGGAACTGGTCAAGGCGCTGGAGCAATTCGACAACCTGCAGGGGTTTCTGGAACATGTCGCCCTGATCATGGACAACGAGACCGACGACGGCGGCCCCAAGGTGTCGATCATGACCCTGCACGCGGCCAAGGGTCTGGAGTTTCCGGCGGTGTTCCTGCCGGGCTGGGAGGACGGGCTTTTCCCCTCGCAACGCTCGATGGATGAAAACGGCCAGACCGGGCTGGAGGAGGAACGGCGGCTGGCCTATGTGGGCATCACGCGGGCGGAAGAGTTGTGCACGATCTCCTTCGCGGCCAACCGCCGGGTCTATGGACAGTGGCAATCGGCGCTGCCGTCGCGCTTCGTGGACGAACTGCCCGAAGCCGATGTCGAGGTGCTGACCCCGCCGGGCCTGTATGGCGGCGGCTATGGCGCCGCGGCGCCGCAAGCGCAGGCCACGTCGAACCTGCACGAAAGGGCCGCGAAGGCCGATGGTTACGACTCGCCGGGATGGCGGCGGCTGCAGGCGCGCAGCAGCACCCGGCCCCTGTCACAGCTCCGCGAAAGCCGGAATTCGGTCATCGATCTTCAGGCGGTGTCGGCCTTTTCCGATGGCGACCGCGTGTTTCATCAGAAATTCGGCTACGGCACGGTCACCGGCATCGAGGGCGACAAGCTTCAGGTCGACTTCGACAAGGCCGGATCCAAGCATATGGTGGCGAAATTCGTGGTTGCAGCAGAATCAGCGGACGACATTCCGTTCTGATCGCTTTCTGCAAGTGCAAAAAATACATCTGGAATGCTGGAAACTTGTCGGATATTTCGGTATGCGTTGCTTCAGCACGCAACTTTTTGCCGCATCGGAGATCCAGCATTGCATTATCTCATTGTCGAGGACGATCCGAACCTGAGGCTGTTGTGGCGGACCATCCTGTGCGACCGGGGATATGAGGTGACCGAGGCGGACAGCTTGGCAGCGGCCAGCGCGGCTCTGAAACGGGCGCGGCACGATGCGGTGATTCTGGATCTCTACCTCGGGCGCGAAAACGGCATGTCGCTGATCGGCGAGATCGAGACCGTCAATCCCGACTGCAAGGTCATCATCGTGACCGGCGCGGCAGAGGTCTCGGAAGGCAAGATGCAGGTCGGATCCCAATTGGTCGTGACCGTGCACCGCAAGCCCGTGGATATCGAGGATCTGATGGAATCCTGCGCGCTGATCGACTCGTCCAGCCAGCGACGGTCGGCCTGAAACACTCCTGACGATCGGTCGGAAACACGGCGCGCGGCACTGCCGGCTTTGCAGCTGTGCGCGCTCCAACCTTCACATTTCTGTCATCTTCTGAAGTAAATCCCACCCGATCCGGGCACGCGCGGCCGAAAAAAAGCGGCGACACCAGGGAGGAGGAGGGTGCCGCCGCTAAAAACAGAAAACCCAGGGAGGAGGAGGGGCTTTCTGAACCGTGTATGTCGTCGGGATGGCAAGAAAATTGCTCACCGCTGTTGACCTGAACCTTATATAGGTTGTGATCGTTTCCGTTCCATCCCGGGCTGCAGGATATTTTCTGCTGCCGTTGAAAGAAAGATAGCATTTTTCTGCAGGTGCACAATAGCTGCCGCTTCAGGGCTGCCATGCGTTTTCTGCATGGGTTGCATCGGCCGGAGCGAAGTTGCAGGTCTGTCGCGCCGCATCATGTATGGCGGGTGAGCAAGTGTGCGAGGAACCATGCCGATATCCAAATCCGAAATTCTAGACGCCCTGGGCGGCATCGCGCTGCCTGACGGCGGCACTCTGGTCTCCCGCGATCTGCTCCGGGCGCTGACCGTGGATGGCGCGGCCGTGCGGTTCGTGATCGAGGCGCCGTCGCCCGAGGTGGCCAAATCCTGGGACGCGGTGCGGGCGAAGGCCGAGCAGGCCGTCGCCGCGCTGCCGGGCGTGCAGAAGGCCAGTGCCGCGCTGACCGCGCATGGCCCTGCCGCCAAGCCCGCCGCGAAGTCCGCGCCGCCCAGCCTGAAGGTCGGCAAGCATCCCAGTCCGCAGGCCGGGCCGCAAGCGGTCAGTGGCGTGGATCGAATCATTGCCATCGGATCGGGCAAGGGTGGGGTGGGGAAATCCACCGTCTCCACCAACCTTGCCGTCGCCTTGGCGCGCGAAGGCCGAAAGGTCGGACTTCTGGATGCCGACATCTACGGCCCTTCGGTGCCGCGGATGATGGGGGTCAACAAGCGTCCGGCCTCGCCAGATGGCAAGACCATCATTCCCCTGCACGCCCATGGGGTCACGCTGATGTCGATCGGCTTCATGGTCGATCCCGATGCTGCCGTGGTCTGGCGCGGGCCGATGCTGATGGGCGCATTGCAGCAGATGCTGGGGCAGGTGGAATGGGGCAAGCTGGATGTCCTGCTGGTCGACATGCCGCCGGGCACCGGCGATGTGCAGCTGACCCTGTGCCAGAAGACCCAGCTGACCGGCGCTGTGGTGGTGTCTACCCCGCAGGATGTGGCGCTGCTGGATGCCCGGCGGGCGCTGGACATGTTCAAGCGGCTGAACACGCCGGTTCTGGGCCTGATCGAGAACATGAGCACCTATGTCTGCCCCGAATGCGGGCATGAGGCGCATATCTTCGGTCATGGCGGCGTACAGGCCGAGGCCGAGAAGCTGGGCGCGCCGTTCCTTGGCGCGCTGCCGCTGGATCTGGATGTGCGACTGGCCGGCGATGGCGGCACGCCGGTTGCGGCCACCGACAGCCCGCTGGCCGCGCCGTATCGGGCGCTGGCGCAGCGACTGATTCAGGGCGGCATGGCCTGAGTCGCAGTCCCGACAGGGGAAATTGCGGCACTTCTTGCCATTTCCGGGAAATCAGGGGAGATTCAAGGCGTGTCCCGCAAGGGGCGCGCCTTTCCCGTTTTGCGCGTAATTGGTGGTTCGCGGGGGTGAGGGCCACTATATGTTGTGATGGGTGAAGGAGGTTCCCAGATCTGGTAGGCCCGTGTCCGGTTTTTCCCCTGAATTCCCATAAAATCCCTTGCCAAGTCGAGGGGCCCTCTGCCATAGTCTCTACACGATGAAGACGATCGGTCCCTCGGGGCCACACAAAAACAAAATGGCAGGTTACATACAGGCAATCGCTTTCATCCCACAAAAAGAAGTTCCGCCACGCGCATGAGCAGTCCCCCAAAGACACGCGCGCAGGTGGGCGCCCCATCGAGGGACAGGAAAACGGCGGATTGAGCGGTGGCAGCGGCGCAATCCGCCGTTTCCACGTTCAGAACAGATGAATTGAGGCCAGGGCAGTGGCGCGACGGTTCAGAGGCGAACACACCCAGAAGGTGGACGGGAAGGGACGTGTGTCCATTCCCGCCAGCTTCAAACGTGTGATCCAGGCCAATGATCCGGACTATGAAGACGGCGGTGCCGCCACCCTGATCATCGTGTTCGGCAACGACCGCCGGAACTATCTGGAATGCTACACCATCACCGCCATGGAGAAGATCGAGGACGCCATCGAGCGGATGCCCATGGGCTCGCCCCAGCGCATGGCGATGGAGGATTTCTTCTCGGCCAAATCCGAAGAGGTGCAGGTCGATGGCACTGGCCGGCTGGTGCTGCAAAAGAAGTTGCGCGACAAGATCGGGCTGGGAGGCGAGGCGCATTTCAAGTCCGCCGTGGATCGCTTCCAGATCTGGGACAAGCCGACCTATGACGCCGAACAGGGCGCCGCCATTCAGGCCGTGTTCGACGACCTGCCCACAGACGCCGATCCGCTGACGCTTCTGGCCCCGTATCTGGAGAGCTGAGAGATGCCCTCCGATGCTGCCCGCCCCCATATCCCGGTCCTGCTGGCCCCGCTGTTGCGGGCGGTGGCGCCTGTGCAGGGGCACTGGATTGACGGCACGTTCGGGGCCGGCGGCTATACCCGTGGGTTGTTCGAGTCCGGGGCCGATCAGGTGACCGGTGTAGACCGCGATCCGCTGGCGATCGAGATGGCGGCCCCCATGCTGTCCGACTACGGCGACCGGCTGAGGCTGGTGCAGGGCACGTTTTCCGAAATGGATGCCTATGTCGATGCACCGGTCGCGGGCGTGGTGCTGGATCTGGGCGTGTCGTCGATGCAGCTTGATCTGGCCGAACGCGGCTTTTCCTTCCTGCGCGATGGTCCGCTGGACATGCGGATGAGCCAGGACGGCCCGTCGGCGGCGGATCTGGTGAACAATGCCGATGAAAGCCTGCTGGCCGACATCCTGTACCACTATGGCGAGGAGCGCGCCTCGCGCCGGATCGCGCGCGCCATCCTGCGCACCCGTTCCGAGGCGCCGTTCGCGACCACCGGGCAGTTGGCCAAGGTGGTCGAAAGCTGCCTGCCGCGTCCCAAGCCGGGGCAAAGCCATCCGGCGACCCGGTCGTTCCAAGCGCTGCGCATCGCGGTGAATGATGAGTTCGGGCAGTTGGCCGACGGGCTGGAAGCCGCTGAACGGGCGCTGGCCCCCGGTGGCGCGCTGGCCGTGGTCACCTTCCATTCGATGGAGGATCGCGTGGTCAAGCGGTTCTTCCAGGCCCGGTCCGGGCGCGGCGGGCGGGCAAACCGCTATGCCCCCGAAACCGAAACCGTCGCGGCCCAGTTCCATTTGAAAAAGGCCTCGGCCATACCCCCGGACGCCAGCGAGCTTGCGGACAATCCGCGCGCCCGTTCGGCCAAGCTGCGGGTCGGGTTTCGCACCGATGCGGCCGCCACCCCGGTGGATCGCAGCGCCCTGGGCCTGCCGAAACTGAACATGGAGGCATGGTGAGATGCGTTTGATCTTCGGTCTTCTGCTGGGCGTGTCCGTGCTGGGACTGGCCTTCTGGGCCTATCAGGAAAACTACCGCACCCGGCAGGCGCTGGCCGACAACCGGGCGTTGTCGCGCGAAATTGGGCAGTTGCAGGAACATCTGGGCGTGTTGAAGGCCGAATGGGCCTATCTGAACCGGCCCGAGCGTTTGCGCGAGTTGAGCGAGCTGAACTTCGAGCGCCTGCGGCTTCTGCCCATGGCGCCCGAGCATTTCGGGCGGCTGGACCAGGTCGCCTATCCGCCGCGCAGCGTGCCGATTGAGCCCGAGATCGCCATCGCCACGCCGGTGGCCGCCGCAACGGAGCAGCGCCCATGACCGATCTGCCGCCTGAAGGGTCTCCGCGCCAGCCGCTGCGCCCGCTGGCCCGCGTGCTGGAAGCCCGCGACAAGGGCGAAAACCCCGATCTGATCGAGCGTGAAAACCTCAACCAGCGCAACGAGCGGCTGCGCGACGGCGCCCGGCGGCAGGCCGAAGGCCGCCTGCTGGTGTTGGGGCTGGCCTTTGTTCTGGCCTTCGGCGCGGTTGGCACCCGCATGGCGGCGCTGGCGACCTCGGCCCCGGTCGAGGCGCGCAATTCGACCTATGGCAGCCAGATCACCTCGGCCCGTGCCGATATCGTGGATCGCAATGGCCGTCTGCTGGCCACCAATCTGACCACGCAGGCGCTGTACGCGCATCCGCACGACATGGTGGATATTCCCCATGCGGTGCGCGAACTGGCCAAGATCTTCCCCGACATCGACACCGAGAAGGTGCAGGCGCGGATGCAGGACGGGCGGAAATTCATGTGGATCCGCAAGACCCTGTCGCCCGAGCAGATCCAGCAGGTGCATGACATCGGCGATCCGGGCCTGCTGTTCGCCTCGCGCGACATGCGGGTCTATCCCAACGGCAAGATGGCCGCGCATGTGCTGGGCGGCGCGCGCTTCGGTGAAGAAGGGGTGGCGGCGGCCGAGATCCTTGGTGTGGCCGGGGTGGAAAAGGCGTTCGACGAGCGCCTGCGCGATCCCGCCCTGCTGGCCGAGCCGCTGCAATTGTCCATCGACACCACCATCCAGTCGGCGGTGCGCGAAGTTCTGGCCGGCGGCATGCGCCTGATGAACGCCCGGGGTGCCAGTGCGGTGGTGATGGACATTCACACCGGCGAGGTCGTCTCGATGGTGTCGCTGCCCGACTTCGATCCCAACGACCGCCCGCAGCCGCTGACCAGCGGCGATCAGGCCGACAGCCCGCTGTTCAACCGCGCGGTGCAGGGGGTCTATGAGCTGGGCTCGGTCTTCAAGATCTTCGCCGTCGCGCAGGCGCTGGAAATGGGCCAGATCTCGCCCACGACCATGATCGACACCAAGGGTCCGCTGGTCTGGGGCCGCCACAAGATCCGCGATTTCCACGACTACGGCGCGGCCCTGTCGGCCACGGATGTGATTGTGAAATCCTCCAACATCGGCACTTCGCGGATCATCCAGAACGTCGGTGCCGAGAACCAGAAAGACTTCCTGCGCCGCTTCGGATTTCTGGAGGCCACCGAGGTGGAACTGTCCGAAGCGCCTTCGGGCCGGCCCCTGCTGCCGGGGCGTTGGGGCGAGATCCAGTCGATGACGATCTCTTTTGGCCATGGCCTGTCGACCAGCCCGATGCATCTGGCCCAGGGCTATGCCGCGCTGCTGAACGGCGGCACCAGGGTCACGCCGACGCTGCTGAAACGCGACGCCCGCAGCATCGGGCCGCGCGTGGTGTCCGAGGAAACCTCGCGCCATGCCCGCGAGATGCTGCGCGCGGTGGTGGTGCGCGGCTCGGCCCGGTTTGCCGAAGTGCCGGGCTATGCGGTGGGCGGCAAGACCGGTTCTGCCGACAAGCCCAAGCCGAACGGCGGCTATTACAAGGACAAGGTTCTGGCGACGTTCGCGGGCGCCTTTCCCATGCATGACCCGCGCTATGTCTTCGTCATCACCCTCGACGAGGGCTATGAGATCGTGAACGATATCCCGCGCCGCACCGCCGGCTGGACCGCTGTTCCGGTCAGTGCCGAGGTGATCCGCCGCGTCGCGCCGCTGCTGGGATTGCGGCCCGAGATTGCGCCCGGCCCCGATGCTGGGATACGAGAGGCGCGCAACGGCGGCTGAACGAGGGTGGATATGGACGCGGATCAGGCAAAACGCAGCTTGGCAGAGCTTGGTCTGCACGCTCAGGGCGGGCTGGAAGCCCGGATCACCGGCCTGTCCATCGACAGCCGCGCGGTGCGGCCCGGCCATCTGTTCGCAGCCCTTCCCGGTGCGCGGCTGCACGGCGGCGAATTCATCGGAACGGCGCTGCGCATGGGCGCGGGCGCCATCCTGACCGACCGCGAAGGCGCGGCACTGGCCGAAGCCGCGCTGGCCGCAGCCCCCGACCGGGCATTGGTGGTGGCCGAGGATCCCCGGCAGGCGCTGGCCTATTCGGCGGCGCTGTGGTTCGGCGGCCAGCCGGAAACCTGCGTGGCGGTCACCGGCACCAATGGCAAGACCTCGGTGACCAGCTTTGCCCGCCAGATCTGGACCTGTCTGGGCCGCGAGGCCTGCAACCTGGGCACCACCGGCATCGAGGGCGCTTATGAAGCGCCGTTGCAGCACACCACACCGGACGCGCTGACCCTGCATCGCCATCTGGCCGAGATGGCCCGGCACGGGGTCACCCATCTGGCAATGGAAGCCTCCTCGCACGGGCTGGACCAGAAACGGCTGGACGGGGTGCGGCTGGCGGCAGCGGGCTTCACCAATTTCTCGCAGGATCATCTGGACTATCATCAGGATTTCGAGAGCTATTTTGCCGCCAAGGCGGGGTTGTTCGACCGGGTGTTGTCCGAGGATGGCATCATCGTCAGCAATCTGGACGATCCCAAGGGGCGGGTGGTGGCAGAGCGTGCCACCGAGCGCGGGCAAGAGGTCATCGGCATCGGCCGGCACCCCGATGCCGCGTTGCGGATCGAAGGCCAGCGGTTCGACACCACCGGTCAGGATCTGCGGTTTTCCTGGCAGGGCCGGCCCCGGATGGCGCGGCTCAACCTGATCGGCGGGTTTCAGGCCGCCAATGCACTGCTGGCCGCCGGACTGGTGATCGCCGCCGGAGAAGACCCCGACGATGTGTTCACCACGCTGGACCGGTTGCAGACGGTGCGCGGCCGGATGCAGCATGTGGCCAGCCGCGAAAACGGCGGCGCGATCTTCGTCGATTACGCCCATACGCCCGATGCCATCGCCACGGCGCTGACCGCGCTGCGGCCGCATGTGCTGGGCCGGTTGATCATCGTGTTCGGCGCCGGTGGCGACCGCGACACCGCAAAGCGCGTGCTGATGGGGCAGGCGGCCGGGCAACACGCCGATCTGTGCATCGTGACCGACGACAACCCGCGTTCGGAAGATCCGGCGGCGATTCGGGCCATGGTCCGCGAAGGCTGCCCCGAGGCTGCCGATGTGGGCGACCGGGCCGAAGCGATTCTGCGCGGCGTCGATGCGGTGGGGCCGGGCGACGCGCTGCTGATTGCCGGCAAAGGCCATGAGACCGGCCAGACCATCGGCGACGATGTATTTCCCTTTGACGATGCCGAGCAAGCCTCGGTTGCCGTGGCCGCCCTGGAAGGACGCCTGACATGACCCCATTGTGGACCGCCGCCGAAGCCGCCGAGGCCACCGGGGGCAAGGCGTTTGGCGACTGGCAGGCGACGGGGTTGTCCATCGACAGCCGCTCGATCCAGCCCGGCGATCTGTTCATTGCCCTGAAGGATCAGCGCGACGGGCACGACTTCGTGGCCGACGCGCTGGCCAAGGGGGCCGCCGCCGCGCTGGTCGCCTATCGCCCGCGCGGCGTGGCCGATGATGCACCGCTGCTGATGGTCGAGGACGTGCAGGCCGGGCTGGAGGCCTTGGGCCGTGCGGGGCGCGCGCGCACCCGGGCGCGGGTCATCGCGGTGACCGGCTCGGTCGGCAAGACCTCGACCAAGGAAATGCTGCGCGCCGCCCTGGCGCCGCTGGGCCGGGTGCATGCCGCGGAGAAAAGCTTCAACAACCATTGGGGCGTGCCACTGACGCTGGCGCGCTGCCCCGTCGACGCGGATTTCGCGGTGATCGAGATCGGCATGAACCATCCCGGCGAGATCGCGCCGCTGGCCGCGCTGGCCGCCCCCGATGTGGCGCTGGTCACCATCGTGGCAGAGGTGCATCTGGAAGCCTTCCCCGATGGGCTTCCGGCCATCGCGCATGAAAAGGCCGCGATCTTCTCGGGCCTGAAACCCGGCGGCTGGGCGGTGTTCAATGGCGATCTGGAAATCTCGGGCATCTTGTCCGAAGCGGCCCGTGCCGCCACCGACAATTGCGTGTCCTTCGGGGCGCTGGATTTCGCGGATGTCCGGCTCAGCGGTCTGGAGGTCACGGCAGACAGCACCCTGTTCACCGCCCATCTGGCCGGTGCGGGCTTCCCGGTGCGGCTGAACACGCCGGGCCGCCATTTTGCACTGAACGCGCTGGGGGCATTGGCCTGCGTCGCGGCGGCCGGTGGCGATGTGACCCGGGCCGTTGTCGGCCTGTCCCTTTGGACGCCCCCCGGCGGCCGGGGCACACGTGAGACGGTCGATCTGCCCGGCGGCGGCACCTTCGCGCTTCTGGACGATGCCTATAACGCCAATCCCACTTCGGTTGGAGCGGCGCTGGAAACCCTGGCCGCCAGCACGCCGAAAGGCGCGCGCATCGCGGTGCTGGGCGACATGCTGGAACTGGGCCCCGATGAGGCGGCCCTGCACGCCGGTCTGGCCGCGCATCCGGCCATGGAGGCGCTGGACCGTGTCCATTGCGTCGGCCCGCGCATGAAGGCCCTGCACGCGGCTCTGCCCGAGGAAAAACGGGGCCAATGGTGCAAGACGGCGCCCGAAATGGCCGGTCTTGCGCCGGATCTTGTCCACAACGGCGATATCGTGCTGGTCAAAGGCTCGTTCGGGTCGCGGGTCGGGCAGGTGGTTGACGCGCTGCGGAAGATCGGCGATGCCGCGCCGCAGAATTCCAGAAAGGCAAACTGATGCTGTATTGGCTGGCGGCCTTTTCCGATGGCGGCGACTTCTTCAACCTGTTCCGCTACATCACGTTCCGGGCGGGTGGGGCCTTTTTCACGGCGCTGATCTTTGGCTTCCTGTTCGGTCGGCCCCTGATCAACCTGCTGCGCAGGCGGCAAAGCAACGGCCAGCCGATCCGCGAGGATGGACCCGAGAGCCACAAGCTGACCAAGGCCGGCACGCCCACCATGGGCGGGGTGCTGATCCTGGGCGCGCTGCTGTTTTCAACGCTGATGTGGGCGCGGCTGGACACGCCTTTCATCTGGATGGTGCTGTTCGTGACCTATGGGTTCGGGGCCATTGGCTTTGCCGACGACTATGCAAAGGTCAGCCAGAACAACACCAAGGGCGTTTCGGGCAAGGTGCGGCTGGGGCTGGGGTTTCTCATCTCGGCCATCGCCGCGCTCTGGGCCATGTACTTTCACCCCGCCGACCTGTCCGGCGCGCTGGCCTTTCCGATCTTCAAGGATGTGCTGCTGCCGCTGGGTGTCTTGTTCGTGCCCTTCGCGATGATCGTGATCGTGGGGGCCGCCAACGCGGTGAACCTGACCGACGGGCTGGACGGGCTGGCGGTCATGCCGGTGATGATCGCGGGCTCGGCGCTGGGGATCATCGCCTATGCGGTGGGCCGTGTCGACTTCACGCAATATCTTGACGTGCATTACGTGCCCGGCACCGGCGAGTTGCTGATCTTCGTGGCGGCCCTGGTGGGCGGAGGGCTGGGCTTCCTGTGGTACAACGCGCCGCCCGCGGCGGTGTTCATGGGCGACACCGGATCGCTGGCCCTGGGCGGGGCGCTTGGCGCCATCGCGGTTGCCACCAAGCACGAGATCGTTCTGGCCATCGTCGGCGGCATCTTCGTGGTCGAGGCGCTGTCGGTCATCATCCAGGTCGCCTATTTCAAACGCACCGGGCGGCGGGTGTTCCTGATGGCACCGATCCACCACCACTTCGAAAAGAAGGGCTGGCACGAACCGCAGATCGTGATTCGGTTCTGGATCGTGTCGCTGATCCTGGCCCTGATCGGGCTGGCCACGCTGAAGATCCGCTAGACCGCCCGCGACACCCAGACCGGAGGTATCCCCCGTGAACCGCACCAACCGTATTCTGGTGGCTTGTTTCAGGATATGGCAGTTTGCGCTGGCCCCGGCGGTTCTGGCACTGGGGCTTGCCGCATGTGCGCCGGTGCCGCTGGATGCGCCGAAACCGGTCAGTCGCGCCTTGTCTCCCGATGGCTCCACCCTTCTTCAAGTCAACGCCCAGAGGGTCACGCAGGGCAACCCGGCGGGGGTGTCGTCACTGGTGACGCTTGAAGACGGCAACGTTGCGCTGGGGGCGCGCCTGCGTCTGATCGAACGGGCGCAGAAATCCATCGATTTGCAGTATTTCCTGATGAAGCCTGATCTGGGTGGCGCGCTGGTGCTGACCGCCCTGCTGGATGCAGCGGATCGCGGTGTCCGGGTGCGCTTCCTGCTGGACGATGTGTTCACCACCATGCCCGACCACGCGCTGGGGCTGCTGGACGTGCATCCCGGTATCGAGATGCGCATCTTCAACCCCTCGCCACGCCCGGGATGGAAAGCGGCGGGCTTTGTGACCGATTTTTCTCGGGTCAACCGGCGCATGCACAACAAGTCGTTTATCGCGGATGGGGCATGGGCTATCGTCGGCGGCCGCAATATTGCTGATGAATATTTCCAGATCGACACCAGTTCGGAATTCGCCGATTTCGACATGCTTGTGGTCGGCCCATCCGTGCAAGGCATATCGGCCAGTTTTGACCACTACTGGAACGACGGATGGTCGGTTCCCATGGATCAGTTGCGGCCCGAGCCAAGCCCCGACGACCTGGCCGACGCCCGTTCCGACCTGATGGCGCGTCTTGAGCCGGCCCGTGGCGTCTATGAGCACGCGATCGACGATCCTTTTTTCAGGCGTTTGCGTGCCGGTGAGATCCGGGTTTTCCAAGGCAAGGTCGAAGTGGTTGTGGACGATCCCGCCAAGCTGAAGGTGCCGGTCCCCGAAGGCCAGAAGATCCTGGCGCAGGATCTGTTGACCCGGATGAAATACGCGAAGAAACGCGTGGTTCTTCTGACGCCCTATTTCGTCCCGGAAGACTATGGCGCCCAGCTGTTTTCCGATCTGGCCGCACGCGGCGTGCGGGTGCAGATCGTGACCAACTCGCTGGGATCCACCAATCACGCCTATGTTCATGCGGGCTACAAACGCCACCGGCAAGCGCTGCTGGCAGCCGGGGTGGAACTGTATGAAATCCGCTCGGACGCGCCGCAGGCGCTGGGGCTGGTGCCCGAAGACACAGAGACCGGCGTGGTGATGCACACCAAACTGGCGGTGATCGACGATGACCAGGTGTTCGTCGGTTCGCTGAACCTCGATCCGAGGTCGATCAAGCAGAACACCGAATTCGGCATCTTCGTGCGCAGCCGCGCCTTTGCAGGCGCCCTCTGGTCGGCACTTGAGGAAGACCTGCAGTTGTTCACCTACAGGGTGGCTGCGGCTCCGGACGGGGATTTGCGGTGGCACTATGAGGCACCAAGCGCGGCGTCGGTGACGGACAGGGAACCCGGCGCAACCACCTGGAAGAATTTCGTGGTGGGCATAACGGCCCTGCTGGGGATCGAGGAGCAGCTCTGAGCCTGGGCCGGCCAGTTGGCACCGCGTCGCCCCTTGACCCCGGCCCCCGGCTGCGCTCAGGGTGCGCGCCGACAAATGGAGTGTGGCTATGATCCCGGTGCGCGGATTTGATGAACAGGTGGTGGCGGTGTTGGGGCTGGGACGGTCGGGCCTTGCTGCGGCGCGCGCCTTGCAGGCCGGTGGTGCCGCGCCGGTGGTCTGGGATGACGGCGCCGAAGGCAGGGCGCGGGCCGAGGCCGAAGGCTTCACCCTGCGCGACCTGACCCGGCCGGGTGCCTTCGAGGACGTCGCCTGCCTGGTGACGTCTCCGGGCATTCCGCATCTGTTTCCCAAGCCCAACCCGGTGATCCATGCGGCCCTTGAGGCCGGGGTGCCGGTCGACAATGACATTGGATTGTTCTTCCGCTCGTTCGCCACGCAGGATTGGGACCAGTTCGATGCTTTGCCCAAGGTGGTGACGGTGACCGGATCGAACGGCAAGTCGACCACCTCGGCGCTGATCCACCATTGCCTGACCCACACCGGCCGCAACAGCCAGTTGGCCGGCAACATCGGGCGCGGGGTGCTGGACATCGATCCGCCGGAAAACGGCGGCGTGGTGGTGCTGGAACTGAGCTCCTACCAGACCGATCTGGCCCGCGCGCTGACGCCGGATATCGCGGTGTTCACCAACCTGTCCCCGGATCATCTGGACCGCCACGGCGGCATGGGCGGCTATTTCGCCGCCAAGCGCCGGTTGTTCGCCGAAGGCGGGCCGGATCGCGCGGTGATCGGCGTGGACGAGGAACCGGGCCTGTTCCTGGCCGGGCAGATGGCCGAAGGGCCCGGCGACGACCGGGTGATCCGGGTATCGGTGGCGCGCAAACTGGCGGGACCCGGCTGGAACGTGCATGCCCGCAAGGGTTTCTTGTCCGAAACCCGCAAGGGCCGGCAATTGGCCAGCATCGACCTGCGCCCGATTTCCGGGCTGCCGGGCACGCACAACCACCAGAACGCCTGTGCGGCCTATGGCGCCCTGCGCGCCCTCGGCCTGCCGCCCCGCACCATCGAGGCCGGGTTTGCGTCCTTTGGCGGGCTGGCGCACCGAAGCCAGACCATCGCGGAGATCAACGGGGTGCGCTATGTCAACGACAGCAAGGCCACCAATGTGGACAGCGCCGCCCAGGCCCTGAAAGCGTTCAAACGCATCCGCTGGATCGCCGGCGGATTGGGCAAGGACGGCGGCATCGGCGGCCTTGGCGCCGAGTTGGGCAATGTCGAGAAAGCCTATCTGATCGGCCATTCCGCCCGCGACTTCGCATTGCAATTGCCCGACACGCCCCATGAGATCTGTGAAACGCTGGAGGTCGCCGTGGCCCGCGCCGCGGACGACGCCACGCCGGGCGACACCGTCCTTCTGGCCCCCGCCGCAGCCAGTTTCGACCAGTTCCCCGATTTCGAAAAGCGCGGCGAGGCGTTCATTGCCCTGGTCGGGACGTTGCGCTTCCCTGACTAGGCGTGCTCCCGCCGCCGTGTCGACCTGCCAGTCGAACGCCGTTGGGCCGGGCGCCGCTGTGCGGCGCAAGATGAGTATTTGACACAAGAAAAAGGGTGAGCGGACCCAGGGCTTTTTCTTGGAATAAATACTCAGTCCACCGCTGCCGCCCACGAAGGCAGTCGGCCGTCCGGGCGCTGCGCGCCTGCGGCTTTCTGTGGCGTGGCTGTGTGGATTGGTGTAGGCTCGGTGCAAAGCCCGGACACACGGGCACGGCAGAGCAGACAGTTTGGTACAGGCAAACCCATGACAGAGATGGCGCACGGGGCGATTCCGCGAAGCGCGGGAGAACCACTGATTCCGAAATGGTGGCGGACCATCGACCGGTGGTCGCTGGTCTGTGTGCTGGCCTTGTTCGGCATCGGCATGTTGCTGGGTTTGGCCGCTTCGCCCCCCCTGGCCGAGCGCAACGGGCTGTCGCCATTCTACTACGTACAGAAGCAGGCGATTTTCGGGGCCATGGCCTTCGTCGTGATGCTGTTCTGCTCGATGCTGGATCCGCGTGAGGTGCGGCGGCTGGGTGTGATCGCTTTCGTGGGCGCTTTCATTGCCCTGATCCTGCTGCCGGTGTTCGGAACCAACTTCGGCAAGGGCGCTGTGCGGTGGTATTCGCTGGGGTTTGGCTCGTTGCAGCCCTCTGAATTTCTGAAGCCCGCCTATATCATTCTGGCGGCCTGGCTCATGGCGGCGTCGCAGCAGGTGGCCGGACCGCCGGGACGGCTGATGTCGGCAGCCCTGGCGCTGGTGATCGTTCTGATCCTGGCGATGCAGCCGGACTATGGCCAGGCCTGCCTGGTGCTGTTTTCCTGGGGCGTGATGTATTTCGTCGCCGGCGCGCCCATCGTGTTGCTGATCCTCGTGGCCGGGGCCGTCGTTGCCGGCGGGCTGCTGGCCTACAACAGTTCGGAGCATTTCGCGCGCCGCATCGACGGCTATCTGTCGCCCGAGATCGATCCCACCACCCAGATCGGCTATGCAGCCAACGCCATCCGCGAAGGCGGGGTATTCGGCGTGGGCGTGGGGGAGGGGGAAGTGAAGATCTTCCTGCCTGATGCCCATACGGATTTCATCATTGCGGTTGCGGCCGAGGAATACGGGCTGGTGCTGGTTCTGGCGATCATCGTGCTTTACTGCGCCGTCACCGTGCGGTCGCTGCTGCGTCTTCTGAAGGAGCGCGACCCCTTCGTGCGCTATGCCGGCACCGGGTTGGCCTGCGTTCTGGGGATGCAGGCGATGGTCAACATGGGCGTGGCGGTGCGGCTGCTGCCCACCAAGGGCATGACCCTGCCGTTCGTGTCCTATGGCGGCTCGTCGGTGATCGCGGCGGGGATCACCGTGGGCATGTTGCTGGCCCTGACCCGGACCCGTCCGCAGGGCCGCATGGCCGACGTCTTGAGACACCGGAGTTGAGAATTTGAGCCAACCCTTGCTTGTCATTGCCGCTGGCGGCACCGGCGGCCATATGTTTCCCGCCCAGGCGCTGGCCGAGGCCATGTTGCGGCGGGGCTGGCGGGTGAAACTGTCCACCGATGAGCGCGGTGCCCGCTATGCGGGCGGCTTTCCGCATACGGTCGAGGTCGAACAGGTGACCGCGGCGACGTTTTCGCGGGGCGAGGGGCTGGAAAAGGCCCTGGTGCCGCTGCGCATCGCGCGCGGTGTCCATGCCGCCTGGCGCCAGATGAAGCGCGAAACGCCGGCGATCGTGGTGGGCTTCGGCGGCTATCCGTCGGTGCCGGCACTGGCGGCGGCCAGCCTGCTGAAACTGCCCCGGCTGATCCACGAACAGAATGGCGTTCTGGGCCGGGTGAACAGGTTCTTCGCCCCGCGTGTTGATGCCATCGCCTGCGGCACCTGGCCCACGACCCTTCCCGAGGGCGTCGAAGGCGTGCCCACCGGCAACCCGGTGCGTGCCGAGGTGCTGGAGCGCGCCGGCGCCCCCTATATCCCGCCCGGCGACTACCCCATGCATCTGCTGATCATCGGCGGCAGCCAGGGCGCGCGGATCCTGTCGAACATGGTGCCGCAGGCCATCGTTGCCTTGCCCGAGGACCTGAAGGCGCGTCTGCGCATCTCGCACCAGGCGCGGGGCGAGGATGAGGATCGCGTGCGGGCCTTCTATGACCTGCACAACCTGCAGGCCGATGTGCAGCCCTTCTTCCGCGATGTGCCGGCCCGGCTGGCGGAATCGCAACTGGTGATCTCGCGCTCGGGCGCCTCGTCGGTGGCCGATATCTCGGTGATCGGGCGGCCGTCGATCCTTGTGCCCTATGCCGCCGCCACCGGCGATCACCAGACCGCCAACGCGCGCGGGCTTGTCGATGCCGATGCGGCCATCCTGATCCCCGAAAGCCACCTGACCCCGCACATCCTGACCGAGCAAATCGCGGCGGTCCTGCAACACCCGGATGCCGCCGTGAAGATGGCCCATGGCGCTTTGGCGCAGGGCAGGCCAGATGCCACCGATCGTCTTGTGGCGCTGGTCGAGACATACGCCGACAAAGGACAGAACAGATGAAGCATTGGGAAACCCGCATGAACGCCGCCACGAAACTGCCGCTGGAACTTGGAGCCATCCATTTTGTCGGGATCGGTGGAATCGGCATGTCGGGCATTGCCGAGGTGCTTTTGAACCATGGCTACCAGGTGCAGGGATCGGATCTGAAGGCCTCGAAGATCACCGAGCGGCTGGCCAAGCTGGGCGCGCGGATCTTCGTCGGTCAGACCGCCGAAAACCTGGCCGAAGCGGAGGTCGTCGTGATCTCCTCGGCAATCAAACCGGGCAACCCGGAACTGGACGAAGCCCGCCGCCGCGGCCTGCCCGTGGTGCGCCGCGCCGAGATGCTGGCCGAACTGATGCGGCTGAAGTCCAACATCGCCGTCGCCGGAACCCACGGCAAGACCACCACCACCACCATGGTGGCGACCCTGCTGGACGCGGGCGGCATCGATCCGACGGTCATCAATGGCGGCATCATCCACGCCTATGGCTCGAACGCGCGGATGGGGCAGGGCGAATGGATGGTGGTCGAGGCGGACGAGAGCGACGGCACCTTCAACCGCCTTCCGGCCACCATTGCCATCGTCACCAACATCGACCCCGAGCACATGGAGCATTGGGGCGATTTCGACACGCTGCGCGACGGCTTCCATGAATTCGTCTCGCGCATCCCCTTCTATGGCCTCGCGGTCTGCTGCACCGACCATGCCGAGGTTCAGACGCTGGTGGGCCGCATCACCGACCGCCGGGTGCGCACCTTTGGCTTCAACGCGCAGGCCGATGTGCGGGCCGTGAACCTGCGGTACGAGGGCGGCGTGGCCCATTTCGACATTCGGCTGCAGTTCGAGGATTCGGTGATCGAGGGCTGCACCCTGCCGATGCCCGGCGATCACAACGTCTCGAACGCGCTGGCGGCCGTGGCCGTGGCCCGCCACCTGGGTATGAAGCGCGCGGAAATCCGGCAGGCGCTGGCCAACTTCAAGGGCGTCAACCGGCGCTTTACCAAGGTCGGCGAGGTGAACGGAATCACCATCATCGACGACTATGGCCATCACCCGGTGGAGATCGCCGCTGTGCTGAAGGCCGCGCGGCAAGCCACCGAGGGCCGGATCATCGCCGTGCACCAGCCGCATCGCTATTCGCGCCTGCATTCGTTGTTCGAAGACTTCTGCACCTGTTTCAACGAGGCCGACGTGGTCGGCATCGCCGAGGTTTTCGGGGCTGGCGAAGACCCTATCGAGGGCGCCACCCGCGAAGGTCTGGTGCAGGGGCTGATCGCCCACGGCCATCGCCATGCCCGTGCTGTCACTTGCGAGGATGACCTTGTGCGTCTCGTGCGCGAACAGGCGCGCCCCGGCGACATGGTGGTGTGCCTTGGCGCCGGGACGATCAGTGCCTGGGCCAATGCCCTGCCCGAACGGCTGACCGACTGACACTTCCCCCATGTGACAATGTGCAAATCCGGCAATCGCGGTTGCCGGATGCACTCTGGTCATAGGAAATATCCGCACCAGATTGTAGGCTGATCGCCGAAGACCCGTGTCGCGAGGGGGCATGGTGCGAAGATCTGTTCGAAATCTTGTAGCCCTGTGGGCAACTGCGGTCGTCCTGGGCGCAACTACGGCGCAGGCGGACCCGGGCCGCGACTTCGTCGCGCTCAGCCTCGGGCGCATGACCGACAACGCATGGGAAACCCCGCTGTCCGCGCCCGGCAACATCGACTGGCGCGACAGCTATGGCGTGGCGCTTGCTGCCGGGCGCGAATGGCCGCTGTTCAATTGGGGATATATCGGCGTCGAGGCCAACCTGCTGGCGCATTGGGGCGAGCAGGACAATTGGGAACTGGCCGCCCCCGTCTACCTGCGCAGCCTGCAGCCCGAGTCCTGGCTTCTGCCCGGTCTGGCCTACGGTCTGGGCCTGTCTTATGCCTCGGACGTGCCCAGCGTCGAAGTGGATCGCAAGGGCGAGTCGCAGCAATGGCTGGCCTATTGGTTTATTGAACTGGAGTTCGGTCGCCCAAGCGACACAGTGCGCCCTTTCTTGCGCCTGCACCACCGGTCCGACGCGTTCGGCACGTTCGAGGCCGACACTGGCTCCAACATGGTGTTTCTGGGGCTGCGCCATGCCTTTTGACTGGCCCCGGCCGTGACGTCGTTTGCCGGGCCGGGCATCTATGACCGGAATGGGCCCGCCGCGAGGCGTCAGGGGTCCTGAATGAGGGATTTCACCTTTTCGACCAATTCGGGTGTCGGCTCAATCCCATGGGCTTCCTTGGCGTGGGCCGCGGCTTTCTGAAGGATCTCGTCCTCGGTTGCGCCGCGTGCCTCGAAATCGCATCCCGGCATCAGGTCGCCGCATTTCAGAACTTTTGTCATGATGGACCCCTCCCGTGTTGTGGTCTGGGGCCAAGGATACCACGAATCGGCGGCTCGCCGGGTTCGGATCAGTTCGCGGTCGGGCAGGCCTGCGCGATCCGCTCGGCCGGCCAGTCGCGATCCAGCAACAGGGGCATCAGGTTGAGCATCCCGTCGTCGTCGATCAGCGTGGCAAGCTCGGCCACCATCGCGCCGATCTGGGCGGCCAGTTCGGCCTCGCGGTGGGGGTCCAACTCGCCATGGGAAAAGGCCATGGGATCGCCGGTCAGCCGCGCCGCCAGCGTCGCGATGCGCGCCGGGCTGACCGGATGGGAACTGGCGTCGCGCCCGGCGTCGTCCAGCGGATCCAGCCACCAGGCGGCCATATAGTACCAGAACACCCCCATCGGCAGCCCGCCCAGCCGTTCGAAATGGTCCAGCGCGAAAGCGTCGGCGGCAATCTCCTGCCGCTGGCTTTCGGCGCCCGTCATGCTGCCCTGATGGTTCAGCAGAATATGGCCCAATTCGTGCGCCAGGATGAATTGCAGGCCGGAACTGACGATCTTGCCCGAGACGTTGTAGGTGAATTCATCGGCAAAGGCGGTGTCGCGGTTGATGTTGAAGGCACGCAGCGGCGAGGGCAGCGGCCGCCCTTCGCGCAGCTTGGCCCAGAGATAGGCCTGGATGGCCTCGGGATTGCAGTTCTGGCTTTCGACCCAGGCGAACAGCGTGGCGACATCGTCGAAAAAGCGGATCGACTCGAGCGGGAAGTAGATCACGCGGCGACCGGGGTGGGCAAAGAAATCCAGTGGCGAGCGGCCCTGTTCGGGAAACTCCAGCCGCACCTGGGCTGCACGCGGGCGCAACTCGCGCGGCAGGTTGCCCAGAATGTCCTGTGTGAACACACGCTGGATATCGGGTGTGGCCGCCTGAAAGGTGTGGCGCATCTCGTCTGGCGTATAAAGCTGCGCCGACACAGGGGCGGCGAGCAGGGCAAGGCTGACGGCGAGCGCCCTCAGCACAGCGGGTGCAGCGCGGACCAGGCGGTGCGCGCCTCCTCGGATGGGGTGGGGCCGCCCATGTTGCGGGCCCAGGCTGCGAAATCGGAACGGTTGCCCCAGGCTGGCTGCCACAGTCCCGCCATCAGCGTGAGCTTGACGTCGGTCACGTCGATCTCGGTTCGTTCGGACAGGATCTGCCCGTCGATCAGGCAATTCAGGCTGCGCAATTGCCTCTGTGCGACCGAGGCGTCATAGCCGGCACCCGTGGCTTGCAGGCCGGGACCGGCATCGGGGTAAAGCGGTGCCGCACCAATAAACCCACCCGCCGTTGTCCCGGCTTCGGCCAGTTGCGTCCCTTCCGGCACAGCGGCCGGAGCAACCTCGATCGGGTGCTCCAGCGAAACCCACGCATAGCCAATCAGCGCCAGAAGCACGAAAACCGGCGTCGAAAACACGAAGGAACCGCCCAGCCCCAGTGGCGCGCCTTCGGCCAGATTGATTTTCTGCACCGTGCGCCAGAAGCCGATCATCACCACCAGCGCCACCAGCAGGACGACGGCTGTCAGGGTCAGCCGTTCTGCGATGCGGAACAGGATAATGTCGTCCATGGGATGCTCCTTGTTCTTGGCGAAGTGTTGGCCATTTCCCCGAAACGATCAAGTCAGGCCGCCGCGACCCGGCGTTCTGTGCGTGACAGTGCGGGGCAATCGCGCTACCCCCGCGCCGGAACCCCGATCCTGACTGCTATTTGGAAGCCCAACGTGCCGACGACCCCTGCAAGACCCCTGTCCGATCTGACCTGGCTGCGGGTGGGCGGCCCCGCCGAGATCTTCTTCCAGCCCACGGATCTTGAGGATCTCAAGGCGACGCTGGCCGGGCTTGACCCCGCGGTGCCGGTGTTCCCTATGGGCGTGGGATCGAACCTGATCGTGCGCGATGGCGGTATTCGCGGGATGGTGGTGCGGCTGGGGCGCGGGTTTAACCAGATCCGAATCGATGGGGATCTGGTGGTTGCCGGGGCGGCGGCGCTGGATGCCCATGTGGCGCGCAAGGCGGCGCAAGCCGGGCGCGACCTGACGTTCCTGCGCACGATTCCCGGTGCAATTGGCGGGGCGGTGCGGATGAACGCGGGCTGTTATGGCCAATATGTCGCCGACCATTTCGTGTCCGCGCAGGCGGTGACGCGGGCAGGCGAGGTCGTGACCCTGAGCGCCGATGATCTGGCCTTCGGCTATCGCCACAGCACTTTGCCCGACGGCTGGGTGTTGACGGAAGCCACCTTCCGCGCCCCAGCAGGCGATCCGGCGGCACTGGAGGCGAAGATGGCCGAACAACTGGCCAAGCGCGACGCCACACAACCCACAAAGGACCGCACGGCGGGATCGACCTTCCGCAACCCGTCAGGGTTTTCCTCGACCGGGCGGTCCGATGACGTGCATGACTTGAAGGCCTGGAAGCTGATTGATGACGCCGGGATGCGGGGCGCGCGCAGGGGCGGGGCGCAAATGTCGCAAAAGCATTCGAACTTCCTGACCAACGCCGGGGGTGCCACGGCCGCCGATCTGGAGGATCTGGGCGAGGACGTGCGAAAAAGGGTTTTCGAAATCAGTGGCATCACGCTAGAGTGGGAAATCATGCGTGTAGGCGAAAAACCCGGCTGAACGGGACGCCCGCACCAGAAGATCAGACCGGAAAAATCCGGCGGTTCGAGCAGCGGGGCCAGGCGCCCCACAACAGATTGAGGCAGGGTCATGTCGTCCAAGACAGATCCCTTGGTGGCCGTCCTGAAGGGCGGGCCGTCTGCTGAGCGTGACGTGTCGCTCAGTTCGGGGCGGGAATGTGCCGTGGCCCTTCGGGCGGCGGGCTTTCGTGTGACCGAAATCGATGCGGGGGCCGATCTGCCAGCACAACTGGCCGCGACCGCGCCGGACGTGGTGTTCAACGCGTTGCATGGCCGCTGGGGCGAGGATGGCTGCGTGCAGGGCCTGCTGGAATGGCTGCGCCTTCCTTATACCCATTCAGGCGTGCTGGCCTCGGCGCTGGCCATGGACAAGACCCGCACCAAGGCGGCCTATGCCGCTGCCGGGCTGCCGGTGGTCGAAAGCGGGATTTTCGACGCCGAGGCCGTGCGCGCCGGGCACGTGATGGATCCGCCCTATGTGGTGAAGCCCAACAACGAAGGCTCCTCGGTCGGGGTTTATCTGGTGCATGAGGCCGCCAACGGCCCTCCACAACTGGCCCCCGAAATGCCGGACCGGGTGATGGTGGAGCGATTCGCGCCGGGCCGCGAGATGACCACCACTGTTCTGGGCGCGGGCGTCGGCGGGGCCGCGTCGCGCGCCTTGACCGTCACCGACATCCTGATGGACGGCTGGTACGACTACGAGGCGAAGTACGCCCCCGGCGGGTCGCGCCACGTGCTGCCTGCCGATGTGCCGCCCCAGATTTTCGACGCCTGTCTGGACTACGCAGTGCGCGCCCATGAGGCGCTGGGATGCCGGGGCGTGTCGCGCACCGATTTCCGCTGGGATGAAAGCCGCGGGCTGGACGGGCTGATCCTGCTGGAGACCAACACCCAGCCCGGCATGACGCCGACCTCGCTGGTGCCCGAACAGGCCGCGCATTGCGGCATCGACTTTCCGACCCTTGTGCGCTGGATGGTGGAGGACGCCTCATGCGACCGTTGATCCACCGCCGCCGCGACCAGAGCGATCCGGCGCCCAGCCGCGCCGCCTATCGCATGACGCGACTGTGGCTGTCGCCGCTGTTCCGGCGGCTGGTGACGGCGGTGATGCCCGCAGCGCTTGTTGTCGGCGGGGCAGCGGCCTGGATCACTCAGCCCGCGCAGATAAACATGGTGAAAAGCTGGACCGGAGACATCCTTGCCTCGGTCGAGGCCCGGCCCGAGTTCCAGATCCGGCAGATGGCGGTGACCGGGGCTTCGCCGGTGCTGGCCGAGGCGATCCGCGAGCGGCTGTCGCTGGAGTTTCCGGTCAGCTGGTTCCGGCTCGATCCAGAACTGTTGCAGGCCAGCGTCGCCGAACTGGACGCGGTGGCGCAGGTGCAGGTGTCGGTCGAACTGGGGGGCGCCCTGCGCATCGCCGTGCGCGAGCGGGAACCGGCAGTGATCTGGCGCCGGCCCTTCGCGCTGGAGATGCTGGACG
Source organism: Meridianimarinicoccus marinus (assembly GCF_040689105.1). Classification (NCBI taxonomy): domain Bacteria; kingdom Pseudomonadati; phylum Pseudomonadota; class Alphaproteobacteria; order Rhodobacterales; family Paracoccaceae; genus Meridianimarinicoccus; species Meridianimarinicoccus marinus. The sequence continues at coordinate 56,614 of NZ_JBFBVU010000016.1, read as the reverse complement.
CTACCGGCCACCGCATTGCCTATATCGACCATCGCGACGGTCGCCCCGATCTGCCGCTGGTCACCGGGACCGGGGCCGATGCGGCGATCCCCGAGGCGCTGGCCCTGATCGCCTCGGCCCAGCCGATCCAGGACCGCCTGCGGGCCCTGACCCGGCGCGGCGAACGGCGCTGGGACGTGATACTGGACCGCGACCAGGTGATCCGGCTACCCGAAACCGGTGCGCGGCAGGCGCTGGAACGGACGCTGGCCATTCACGCAGCACTGGATCTTCTCAACCGCGACGTGCCGGTCGTGGATATGCGCAATCCGGGCCGTCCGACGGTCCGGCTGGGGCCGGGGGCGATGGAATATCTGCGCCTCACCCGAACATTCGAACAGGGACTTGCAAGCCAATGATGGACGTATTCGAGACGCAACGCGCGATGCGCCAGATGCGCAAGGCCGCGATGCAGCGCGGCGTGGTGGCGGTTCTGGACATGGGCACGCATCAGGCCACCTGCCTGATCCTGCGCTTCGACGGCGGCGACCTGCCCACGGTGGACGGGGTTGGCCCGATGGCCGGGCAGTCGCAATTCCGGGTGATCGGCGCCGCCACGACACGCGCACGCGGCATGCGGCACGGCGAGATTTCGGCCATGCAGGAGACCGAACGCGCCATTCGCACTGTGGTGCAGGCGGCCCAGAAGATGGCGCAGGTGCGGGCGGACCACGCCATCGTCTGTTTCTCGGGGGCCAATCCGCGCTCCTACGGGGTGACCGGCGAGATCGACGTCACAGGGCAGGAGGTCAGCGAAAGCGATGTGGCCGCCGTGCTTGGCAGTTGCGACACCCCGGACATTGGCGGTCATCGCACCATCCTGCACGCGCAGCCGGTGAATTTCGCGTTGGACTACCGGTCGGGGCTGTCAGATCCGCGCGGTCAGATCGGCAACACGCTGACCACCGACATGCATCTTCTGGCGGTGGATCGGGCCGTTGTGCAGAACATCCTGCACTGCGTGAAACGCTGTGATCTGGAACTGGCCGGGCTGGCGTCGTCGGCCTATGTGGCGGGCATATCCGCGATGGTCGAGGATGAACAGAAACTGGGCGCGGCCTGCATCGACATGGGCGCGGGCACCACCGGCATCTCGATCTTCCTGCGCGGACACATGATCTTTGCCGACACGGTGCGCATCGGCGGTGCGCATGTGACCCGGGACATCTCCAAGGGGCTGGGTATTCCGCTGGATCTGGCCGAGCGCATTAAGACCCTGCACGGCGGGTTGGAAGCCACCGGCCGCGACGACCGCGAGATGATTCCCCTGACCGGCGAGACCGGTGATTGGGAGCACGACCGGCGCGAGATCTCGCGCTCGGAACTGATCGGCATCATGCGGCCCCGGGTCGAGGAAATTCTCGAAGACGTGCACGCCCGTCTGGAGGCCGCGGGATTCGATCATCTGCCCAGCCAGAAGATCGTGCTGACCGGCGGTGCCAGCCAGGTGCCGGGACTGTCGGCGCTGGCCACAAGGATGCTGGGCCAGCAGGTGCGGCTGGGCCGGCCGCTGCGCATCCAGGGGATGCCGCAGGCCGCCGCCGGGCCGGGGTTCGCGGCGACCGTGGGGCTGTGCCTTTTCGCGGCCCATCCACAGGACGAATGCTGGGATTTCGACATCGAAACCCATCGATATCCGGCCCGATCGCTGCGCCGCGCCGTGCGCTGGTTCCGGGACAACTGGTAGATCGGCGGCGCGAAGCCGCCAAATCTTGTGGTTTTTGACCCGAATTAACAGTTTTTGGCGTGACCCAGCGCCACGGGGCGGATACACTTGCTGCCAATGAGCACGCGCGGGCGCAAAGTCCGTAAATTAACTACAGGCGGATCCAGACATGACATTGAACCTGACAATGCCCGAGCAGGATGATTTGACTCCGAAGATCACCGTCTTCGGTGTGGGCGGGGCCGGCGGCAACGCGGTCAACAACATGATCGAAAAGGCGCTGGAAGGCGTCGAATTCGTGGTGGCCAACACCGATGCGCAGGCCCTGCAGCAGAACCGGTCGGCCTCGAAGGTGCAGATGGGCATCAAGGTGACCGAAGGTCTGGGCGCGGGGGCACGGCCCTCGGTCGGCGCCGCGGCGGCGGAAGAATCGATTGAACAGATCGTCGATCACCTGGTCGGCAGCCACATGTGCTTCATCACCGCCGGCATGGGCGGCGGCACCGGCACCGGGGCGGCCCCGATCATCGCGCAGGCCGCGCGGGAGTTGGGCGTGCTGACCGTCGGCGTCGTAACCAAGCCGTTCCAGTTCGAAGGCGCCAAGCGCATGCGCAAGGCGGAAGAGGGGATCGAATGCCTGCAGAAGGTCGTCGACACCCTGATCATCATTCCGAACCAGAACCTGTTCCGCCTGGCCAATGAAAAGACCACCTTTACCGAGGCCTTCTCGATGGCCGACGACGTTCTGTACCAGGGCGTCAAGGGGGTGACCGACCTGATGGTCCGTCCGGGCCTCATCAACCTCGACTTCGCGGACGTTCGTGCCGTGATGGACGAGATGGGCAAGGCTATGATGGGCACCGGCGAGGGCGAGGGCGAACAGCGCGCGATCCAGGCCGCCGAGAAGGCCATCGCCAACCCGCTGCTGGACGAGATCTCTCTGAAGGGTGCGCGCGGCGTGCTCATCAACATCACCGGCGGCTACGATCTGACTCTGTTCGAACTGGACGAGGCAGCCAACCGCATCCGCGAGGAAGTGGATCCGGACGCCAATATCATCGTTGGCTCGACCCTGGACACCGACATGGAAGGCTGCATGCGCGTTTCGGTCGTGGCTACCGGCATCGATGCCGCCGTGGAAGCCGCCGACACCCCGGTGCCGCGCCGCAGTCTTGCGACGCCGCTGACCAACAAGGTTGCTGCCGAGGAGAAGCACGCCGAAGCCGCAGCCCCCGCACCGGTGGAAGCCCCTGCAGTCGCGCCAGCAGCAGCCGTGGCGACACCTGCCGCCGCGCCGGTTGTGGCAGAGGAGCCGACGCTGTTCCACGATCTGGACCCGCAGCCGCAAGCCCCCGCAGCACAGCGACCGCAAGTCAGCGATGATCTACCGCCGCCCGCCTATGCGCCGGCCCCGGCTGCCGAAGCCGCCGGCATCGCCGCGCGCTCTGCCGGAACCCCGTCCGCAGAAACACTGCGCCGTCTGGAAGCCGCCGTCCGCAAGGCCCCCGAAGGGTACGAGACCGCGGCCCGTCCCGTTGCTTCGGCACCGGCAGCCGCCGTGGCCGATCCGGGCCATGACAAGGCCCGCTTCGGGATCAACTCGCTGATCAACCGGATGACCGGCCACGGCACCGAACAGCGTCCCGCCAGCCCCTCGGCGCGGCACCAGCCGCCGATGCAATCGATGCCCCAGGACCTGCCCGAGGATGATGCCGACCTCGACAAGATCGAGATTCCGGCCTTCCTGCGGCGCCAGGCCAACTGATTTTTTACACGGTCTGAAACAAATGAAGGGTCGCGTGAAGCGGCCCTTTTTCTTTTTAAAGCAAAATCTTGCTGCGGCTGCGAACGTCCATGAGCGGAAACCTGCCGACCGAAAAAATTGGATGTTTCAGACCGTCATGAAGATTGAGTTGAGACCTGGCTCCCCCTCCCATACCTAACATCTGCAAACTGTTGAAACTGTTGAAGCAGGATCACTCCCAATGCAGATGACCGTCGCAAAAGACATGCACTTCAAGGGGACCGGGCTCCACTCCGGACGCCCTGTGCATATGATTGTGCACCCGGCACCGCGCAACCACGGGATCGTGTTCCGCCGCAGTGATCTGACCGGCGAGGCCGCAGTGCTGGAAGCCCGCTGGGACCGCGCTGAACAGACCCCGCTGTGCACCCGCCTTGTCAACGATCGCGGCACCAGCCTGTCGACCATCGAGCATCTGATGGCCGCCTTCGCCGGTCTGGGCATCACCAACGCGCTGGTCGAGGTCAACGCGCCCGAGGTTCCGATCCTCGATGGCAGTGCGGCCCCCTTCGTGCGCAAGATGCTGGCCGCGGGCCTTGTCCGGCAGGCCGGACCGCTGCACGTCATCCGCATCCTCAAGCCGGTCACCGTCACGCGGGGCGATGCCATGGCCACGCTGACCCCGTCGCACGGCTTCCACATCGACTTCCGCATCGACTATGACGATGCCGCCATCGGCCATCAGTCGCGCTCGCTGAACATGCGCAACGGCGCCTTCGTCCGCAATCTGTGCGACAGCCGGACCTTCTGCCGTCAGTCCGACGTGGACGCGATGCGCGCTGCCGGTCTGGCTTTGGGCGGCACCACCGAAAACGCGGTGGTCTTCGACGGCGATGAGGTGCTCAGCCCCGGCGGTCTGCGCCATCTGGACGAACCAGTGCGCCACAAGATGCTGGACGCACTTGGCGATCTGGCGCTGGCGGGCATGCCGATCCAGGGCCGCTATACCGGCGTTCGCGCCGGGCACAGCCTGACCAACGCGCTGCTGCGGGCGGTGTTTGCCGATCCCGAGGCGTTTGAAATCATCGAATGTGACGCCGAAATGGCCCAGTCGCTGCCCGGCGTCGGCGTGCAGGCCAGCGATCTGGCGCTCTGCGCCTGACATCTTCCGGCAGAAAACGGCGGAACGGCGCGCAATTTTTGCGCGCCGGGTTCCGCAATCCCCATTTTTCCCGCCATTCTTTCGTGATAACCCCGTCCCAATTGAGGACAAAACCTCGGGATTGGTAAGAACAGGCATGCGCGTATCCGGGTCACTGCGGAAATCGATTCTCGTGCTTCTGGTGGCAGGAGGGCTGAGCGGCTGCGTGGACAACCGCGAGCCCAGTTTCGAGAACTTCTCGCCCAAGGAAATCTACGACCGGGCGGAATACGAACTCGAAACCGGCAACCTGGAAGATTCGGCCCGTTACTTCGGCGAGGTCGAGCGGCTGTACCCCTATTCGGAATGGGCCAAGCGGGCGCTGATCATGCAGGCCTATGCTTTCCACTGGGACCGGAACTACGAGGAGTCGCGCTCGGCCGCGCAGCGCTATATCGACTTCTACCCGGCGGACGAAGATGCCGCCTATGCGCAATACCTTCTGGCGCTCAGCTACTACGATCAGATCGACGACGTGGGCCGCGACCAGGGCATCACCTTTCAGGCGCTGCAAGCCCTGCGCACCGTGATCGAACGTTATCCCGACAGCGAATATGCCGACTCGGCGATCCTGAAATTCGATCTCGCCTTCGACCATCTGGCCGGCAAGGAGATGGAGATCGGGCGCTACTATCTGGGCAAGCTGTATTACGCGGCCTCGATCAACCGGTTCCGCGTGGTGGTCGAGGATTTCCAGACCACCAGCCACACGCCCGAGGCGCTGCATCGACTGGTCGAGGCCTATCTCGCCCTTGGCCTGGTCGAGGAAGCCCAGACTGCCGGTGCGATCCTGGGCTACAACTATCAGGGCAGCGAATGGTACAACGACAGCTACGTCCTGCTGACCGGGCAGGGCCTGTTGCTGGAACCTGTCGGATCCAGTTGGCTGAGCGGTATCTACCGTCAGTCGATCCAGGGAAAATGGCTCTGACGCACACCACGGCATGACGGGAGACAGCACCGCATGCTGCGGGAACTGGATATACGCGACATCCTGATCATCGACCGGCTGGAGCTGACGTTTCAGCCGGGGTTGAACGTGTTGACCGGAGAAACCGGCGCCGGCAAGTCGATCCTGCTGGACAGTCTGGGCTTCGTTCTGGGCTGGCGCGGGCGCGCCGATCTGGTCCGGCAGGGGGCCGAGCGTGGCGAGGTCACGGCCCTGTTCGACATTGCCGAGGATCATCCCGCGCAGGCGGTTCTGGCTGAGGCCGGTCTGCCCGGCGGGCGCGAGTTGCTGCTGCGCCGCACCAACACCCCCGACGGGCGCAAGGCCGCCTGGATCAACGACCGCCGCTGTTCCGGCGATGTGCTGCGCGCTCTGTCCGGCACATTGGTCGAGCTGCACGGCCAGCACGATGATCGCGGCCTGCTGGACCCACGTGGCCATCGCGCGCTTCTGGACGCTTTTGGCGGACATGGCGACCTTCAGGCGACCGTGGCAAGTGCGTGGAAAGCACTAGCAGCGGCCCGCAAGGAAGAAGCCACGGCCCGCGCCCGTCTGGAGGCCGCCCGAGCCGAGGAAGACACCCTGCGCCACGCGGTCAAGGAGTTGGACGATCTCGATCCGCAATCGGGCGAGGATGCCGATCTGGACACCCGCCGCCGCCTGATGCAGGGCGCCGAGAAAGTGCGCGACGACGTGCAGCGCGCCGCGCAGGTACTGGGCGGCGAGGGGGCAGAAAGCAATCTGGCCGGGGCGATCCGCTGGCTGGAAGGCGCGGGCGACCTGCTGGAGGACAAGATCCAGGAGCCGCTGGCCGCGCTGGACCGGGCCATGACCGAGCTGGCCGAGGCGCAGGCCGGGGTCGAAGCCTGTCTCGATGCGCTGACCTTCGATCCGATGGAGTTGGAGCAGGTCGAGGAGCGGCTGTTTGCCCTGCGCGGGCTGGCCCGCAAGCACGGCGTGCTGCCCGATGATCTGGCCGAACTGGCGGGCGCGTTGCGCTCACGACTCAAGGCCATCGATCACGGCGCCGAACACATCGCGGGGCTGGAAGCGGCGGTAGCTGCGGCACAGACCGGTTATAAGACCGCCGCCGAGGCGCTGCAACAGGCCCGGCAGGCCGCGGCCCGCCATCTGGATGCGGCCATGGCGGCGGAACTTGCGCCCCTGAAGATGGAACGCGCGGAATTCACCACCGAGGTGCGCCCCGCCACACCGGGCCCGGACGGCATCGACGCGGTGCAATTCACCGTGGCCACCAACCCCGGCGCGCCATCCGGGCCGCTGGACAAGATCGCCTCGGGTGGCGAGCTGTCCCGGTTCCTGCTGGCACTCAAGGTCTGCCTAACCGCCGGCGACACCGGGCTGACCCTGATCTTCGACGAGATCGACCGCGGCGTCGGCGGGGCCACGGCGGATGCGGTGGGCCGGCGTCTGGCCGCTCTGGCCGCGTGCGCCGAGGGCCAGGTTCTTGTGGTCACCCATTCACCGCAGGTGGCCGCACTGGGCCAGCACCACTGGCGCGTGGAAAAGGCGGTGACCGAAGGCCGGACCCTGTCGAACGTGGTGCCGTTGGGCCCCGATGCCCGCGTCGATGAAATCGCCCGAATGCTGTCGGGCGACCAGATCACCGATCACGCGCGCTCTGCCGCGCGGGCGCTGTTGGCGGGATAGGGCTGGTGCTGCGCCCCTTCCGCATGACCCGGACCAGCCCCGCGCAGGGGCACCGGGTTCACGGTCGGGCGGGGGTGTAGCATGGGCCTGCGGCTGGGACGGATTGCAAGGCAGGCGGTGGCGCGATTGCGCAGCCACGTTGCCAGCATCCGCGACGCGCTGCGCCTGAAAGGGCCGGGCACCATCCAGTTCTGGTTCATTGCCCTGCTGGTGGGCTGCGTATCGGGTCTGGCCGCGATGGGGTTCCGCAAGGGCATTCAGGTTTTGCAGACGACCTTCTATGGCACCGACGACGTTTCGCTGGCCTCGGTTGCCGGTGATCTGCCGTGGTGGTGGGTGCTGATCATCCCGATCCTCGGCGGGCTGGCCGTGGGGATCCTTCTTGACCGGTTCACCGACGATGGCCGCGTGCGCTCGGTCGCGGATGTGATCGAAGGCGCGGCCCTGCACGAGGGGCGGCTGGAGCGCAAGGCGGGCGTCGCCTCGACGCTGGCCTCGCTCATCACCCTGTCCACCGGCGGCTCTACCGGGCGCGAGGGACCGGTGGTCCATCTGGCGGGCGAAATCTCAAGCTGGGTCAGCCGCCGGATGCACGCGGACGGATTGCATGGGCGCGAGTTGCTGGGCTGCGCCGTGGCGGCGGCGGTCTCGGCCTCGTTCAACGCGCCGATCGCCGGGGCATTGTTCGCGCTGGAAGTCGTGCTGCGGCACTTTGCGATCCATGCTTTCGCACCCATTGCCATCGCCTCGGTTGCGGGCACGGTCATCAACCGGCTGGAATTCGGCGGGGTGACCGAATTCGTCCTGCCAAGCAAGAACACGCTGGATTTCTTCGTCGAACTGCCGGCTTTCCTGCTGCTGGGTCTGGTCTGCGGGCTGGTGGCCGTGATCTTCATGAAACTGGTGCTGTGGACCGAAGGGGTGGCCAACGACATCCAGGCGGAAACCGGTCTGCCGCGATGGGCTCGCCCGGCGGTGGCCGGAGTTTTCCTGGGTGCCATCGCGATCTTCTATCCGCATGTCATCGGGGTCGGTTATGAAACCACGGCCCGCGCCCTGACCGGCGAACTGGTGCTGCATGAAGCCGTGGTCTTCGCGGTGCTGAAGTGCATCGCCGTGGCCATAACCATGGGCGGGCGCATGGGCGGCGGCATCTTCTCGCCCTCGCTGATGATGGGCGCGCTGACCGGGCTGGCCTTCGGGCTGATCGCCACCGGGGTCTTCCCCGAGGTGTCGGGCAGCGAGACGCTCTACGCGCTGGCGGGCATGGGGGCGGTGGCGGCGGCGGTGCTGGGCGCGCCCATCTCGACCACGCTGATCGTGTTCGAGCTGACCGGCGACTGGCAAACCGGGATCGTCGTGATGACATCGGTGGGATTGTCCACGGCGCTGGCCAGCACCATGGTGCACCGCTCGTTTTTCCTGACGCAACTGGAGCGACGCGGCATCCATCTGGCCGGGGGGCCGCAGCAATACCTGCTGGCGCTGCACCGGGTATCCGTGGTCATGCGCAAGCCCGAACATCCCCGCTATCCGGGGGAGGAGGCCGCGCGGGCGCTGATCGCCGAGGGGCTGAGCCTGGAGCGCACCGCCACGCTGGAACAGGCGATGCCGCTGTTCGAGCAGACTGAAAGCGACTTCCTTCCGGTGATCCAGCAAGGCGACACCGCCGGCGAGGTCGACGTGGTGGGCGCCCTGTATCATCTGGACGCCCTGAAGGCTTACAACCGCGCCCTGGCCGCCACCGCGGCCGAGGAGCATTCCTGAGGCTCAGTGTTCCTCGACGGTGACCTTGTCGGTGTCGAAGGTCAGATGGTCCTTGATTGCCGCAGCCGCAGAGCTGGGGTTTTCATAGGACCACGCCGCATCCTCGATCACCTTGCTCTTGGTTTCGATCGAGTAAAAGCTTGCCGTACCCTTCTGCGCAGAGTCGGTCGAGGTGTCGGACTTGTCGAAGAACGCCATGGCCACATCGGCGCGGGGAATGAAGATTTCCGGCGCGCCGTCGCCTTCAACCAGTTCCAGCGCGTTCTGGGTTTCGGCATAGACTGCACCCGAGGCATAGACCACCCATTTGCCGGGCAATTCGCGGATGGTGAGCGCGACACCATTTGAATTGGACGTATCGGACATGCGTTCCCCTACTCGTTTCAAACTAAGTGTATGGCCCGTTCCTTAGACCGGATCGGGCCGACTTACACGCGATTTTCAGGATCAGAGCGGATCGGTCGCGCGCAGCAGCCAGTCCTGCGCGGCCCCCGTCAGCAGCGGCGCCAGCCGTTTGCGGGTTTCGGCGTGATAGGCATCGACCCAGTCGCGCTCGGCCCGGCTCAGGTCATCGACCCGGATCAGGCGCCGGTCGATTGGCACATGGGTCAGGGTGCGGAAACACAGCATCTCGCGGTCGTCGCCGCCGGGCAGGGGCGGGGACTGTTCCACGAGGATCAGATTCTCGATGCGGATGCCGAAGGCGCCTTCGCGGTAATACCCAGGCTCGTTCGACAGGATCATGCCGGGGCGCAGTTCCTCGCCGCCCGTGCGCGAGATCCGCGCCGGGCCTTCGTGCACCGACAGATAGGCGCCAACCCCGTGGCCGGTGCCGTGGTCATAGTCCTGCCCGGCGGTCCACAGCGCGAAGCGCGCCAGCGCATCCAGATCGCGCCCGGTCACCCCCTTGGGGAACCGCGCCCGGCTGAGCGCGATGACCCCCTGCAGAACGCGGGTATGGGCAGACACGGCATCGGGATCGGCAGAGCCGCCCGGCACCAGCACCGTGCGGGTGATGTCGGTGGTGCCGTCTTCGTACTGGCCGCCGCTGTCGATCAGGAACAGCCCGCCCGGCTCCAGAGCGCGGTTGCTGTCCTCGGTCACGCGGTAATGCACGATGGCGCCGTTGGGACCGGCCCCGGCGATGGTGTCAAAGCTGATGTCCTTCAGCGCGCCGGTCTCGGCGCGCAGGGCCTCCAGGCGGGTCACGGCGTCGATCTCGGTCACCGTGCCATCGCCGGCGGTGTCGTCCAGCCAGTGAAGGAAGCGGACCATGGCCGCGCCGTCGCGCAGATGTGCGGCCTCGGCCCCGGCGATCTCGACCGGGTTCTTGCAGGCCTTGGGCAACACGCAGGGATCGCGATCCAGGACGACCTCGGTCTTGGTGTCGGCCAGATGCATCTGCACCGCCTGCGGCGCACTGGACTTGTCGATGCGCACCGGGCCGGTCAACCCGCGCAGGGCGGTGCCGAAAGCGTCCTGCGGGGCAATCCGAACGGCATCGCCCAGATGATCCTCCAGCCCGGCCACCTTGGCGGGATCGGTGAACAGATCGACGGCGCCATCGTCATGCAGGATGGCAAACCCCTGCACGATGGGAATGCGCGGAATGTCGGCGCCGCGGATGTTGAGCAGCCAGGCGATGCTGTCGGGCAGGGTCAGGACCGCCGCGCGCTGGCCGCCGTTGCGCAGGTCGGCGGCCAGATCGGCGCGCTTGTCGGCAGCGCTTTTGCCCGCCAGTTGCGAGGGATGCGCCCAGGCCTGCGCGGCGGGCGGGGCCGGGCGGTCGGTCCAGACCTGATCCACAAGGTTCTCGCAGTCCACCAGAGTGATCTCGGTGCCGCGCAGGTCGCGGCGCAGGGTGTCGATTTCCTGAACCGTGTGCAGCCACGGGTCGAAGCCGATGCTCATGCCGGGCCGGGCGTGGGTCTTCAGCCACTCCGCCAGTCCGGTCGCGGGCCAGGCCACCGGGGTGAACACCCCCGGATCCACCTGGTTGCGCACCTGCACCCTATAGCGCCCGTCGACGAAGACCCCGGCGATATCGGGCAGGATCGCGGCAAAGCCCGCCGATCCGGTAAAGCCCGTCAGCCAGGCCAGACGATCATCGCAGTCGGCCACATATTCGCCCTGATGCGCATCGGCGCGCGGCACCAGAAACCCGCTCAGCCCGGTCGTCGCGATGGCCTTGCGCAGGGCGGCCAGACGCGGCGCGCCGGTGGCGGGGTTGGAAGTTGTCTCGAAGGATTGGAACAAAACGCTCTCCGCCCTGAAAAAATAGCCACGCGCGCCGGGGGTCGGCGCGCGGGCGAAGCCTAGCAAAGGCCCCGGCGGGCGAACAGGGGGCAGGCGGTCAGCTGGCGCGGGCAATGCCCATGACGCGGGCGCGGGCGCGCGGATCGCTGTCGAACAGGGCCGCCAGTTGCTCGGTGATGGCCCCGGCCAGTTGTTCCACGTCGGTGATGGTCACCGCGCGGTCGTAATAGCGGGTCACGTCATGCCCGATGCCGATGGCCAGAAGCTCAACCAGCTTTTTCTTTTCGACCATGGCGATGACATCGCGCAGATGCTTTTCAAGGTAGTTGGCCGAATTGACCGAAAGGGTCGAATCATCCACCGGCGCGCCGTCCGAAATCACCATCAGGATCTTGCGCGCCTCGGGCCGCACCGCCATGCGCCGATGCGCCCATTCCAGCGCCTCGCCGTCGATGTTTTCCTTCAGCAGCCCTTCCTTCATCATCAGGCCCAGATTTGGCCGGGTCCGCCGCCAAGGCGCATCGGCGGACTTATAGATGATGTGGCGCAGGTCGTTCAGGCGGCCGGGCTGTTGCGGGCGGCCTTCGTTCAGCCAGTCCTCGCGGCTTTGGCCGCCTTTCCAGGCGCGGGTGGTAAAGCCCAGGATTTCGACTTTCACGTCGCAGCGTTCCAGCGTGCGGGCCAGAACATCGGCGCAGATCGCCGCGATCGAGATCGGGCGTCCGCGCATCGAGCCGGAGTTGTCCAGCAGCAGCGTCACCACCGTGTCGCGGAACTCCATGTCCTTCTCGACCTTGAAGCTGAGCGGGGTGGTCGGGTTGGCGACCACGCGCGCCAGGCGCCCGGCATCCAGAATGCCCTCTTCGCGGTCGAACTCCCAACTGCGGTTCTGCTGCGCCTGAAGCCGGCGTTGCAGCTTGTTGGCCAGTCGGCTGACCGCGCCTTTCAGCGGCTCCAGCTGCTGGTCGAGATAGGCGCGCAGGCGTTCCAGCTCGATCGGCTCTGCCAAATCCTCGGCGCGGATTTCCTCGTCGTACTGGGTGCTGAAGACGCGATAGTCGGGATCGGCATCCGAAACCGGCGCAGGCGGCGGTGGATCCAGCGGCGCGTCGCCGTCGGGCAGGTCCGATTCCTCGGACATCTCGGCATCGGCCATCTGATCCATGGTGACCTGCGCCTCGGAAGCATCGCCCGCGTCCTCCTGCGATTGCTCGGGGGCGGCGTCGCTGTCCTCTTCGCTGTCCTCGTCGTCCGACGGGGTGCTGTCGGGATCCTGATCGTCTTCGGAGGAGGCCTCGTCCTCCTGATCTTCATCCTCGCCGTCCGGATCCTCGCCCAGCTGATCGCCATAGCCCAGGTCCGCGATGATCTGGCGCGCGAATCGGGCAAAGGCGGTCTGGTCGGTCAGGCAGTCTTCCAGCCCCTCAAGGGTGGTGCCGGCCTTGGCTTCGATCTGGCCGCGCCACAGGTCCATGACGTTGTCGGCGCCCTCAGGCAACGCCCGCCCGGTGGCCAGATGGCGCAGCAGATAGCCCGCCGCGACCGACAGTGGCGCGTCGGCGATTTCCTCGATCTGGCCATAGCCCTTCTTGGCCGCTTCCGTGGCGATCTTGGCGTCGATGTTGCCGGCGGTGCCGGGCATGGCGCGGGCGCCCACGGCTTCGCAGCGCGCGGTTTCCAGCGCGTTGTAGATATCGCGCGCCAACTGCCCCTCGGGGGTATAGCGCGCATGGGTGCCCACGTCGTGGTAGCGCCGTTGCATGGCATAGGCATCCGCCGTGCCACGGGCCAGCAGCACCTCGGCCTTGGTCATGCGGCGGCTGACCTGCGGCAGGCGCATGTTCTCGTCGGTCATCCCCGAGGGGTCGACCGAGAAGCTGACGCTGACGTCCGGATCATTGGCCAGAACCCGCGTGGCTTCGGCGAGCGCCTTCTTGAACGGATCTGCGGGATTGTCGGATTTGGCGGACATGGCAGCCTCGGCAGCGGGTCGGAAAGGGATGGCGCCGGTCAGGCCGGGCCGTTGCCCCGTTTATGTCCTTTCCCGCGAGGCTTGACCAGAGGCGGCGCGCGGGACGTCGCCGGCCTAGAGGGCAGGTTTGCGGGCACGCAGATCGTGCCAGAGGTCTTGCGCCTCGGACCATTGCAGGTCGGCCTGCACCCGGCGGCTGCCCAGCAAGCGTCCCACCGCGCGCTGCACGTCCGGATCTTTCCGCCCCGGCGCATTGGCTGCAAGGAAAAGTCCTTGGACCGTGGACAGATCGTTGAGGTCGCCAAACACATCCTGCAACCGCTTCAGCTGCTTCAAGGCAGCTTTCGTGCGTTTCCGGGGCATCAGCGGGGACAGGAACTCCACTGCGTAGCGCAGTTTTTTCAACTCCTTGCGCAGGGTGTGGCGGGCGTCGATGGACAGGGTTTCGATTCCCTTGGCCCGTGTCTCGCAGGCGGTCCAGCGCTTGCGGAGCGCGCGGCGGGCCAGCTTTTTCACCGGCCGGGACAGGCGATAGTCCTGCGCGAAGTCATCGGGGCGCAGCCAACCGCGGGTTTCGATGAAACGGGCAAGGTCCAGCACGAAGGATTGGGACCGGGCCGAGGTCAGAACCTCGCGCAATCTGTCGCGCTGCGCCTGTCGTCGTGTCTCCAGCAGATCGGCCAACTGGGCAAAGCCGGGTTCTTCGGGACAGGCCTTTGCCTCGGGCAGGACGAGTTCGCTCAACGCTACGTCGAGGTCGCGCAGTTGTCCGACCTCGCGGCTCAGCCAGCGGGCCTCGGCGCTCAGTTGGGTCAGCTTCGGATGACCGATGACAGGGCGAAACAGGGCGCTGGCACTGCGAAAGCGGCGCAGGCCGATGCGCAACTGGTGCACGCTTTCGGGATCGTCCGTGTCGCGGACGGTATCGATGTTCCGGATGATCTGGTCGAAGCATTCGCGCAGCACCTCGCGGGCGGCGGTCTCGCCTGTCTGTTCGGGGGTCAGGGGCACCGGATGGGCGTTGCGGGGGGCCGGCGCCGCGGCGATGCGCCCGTCGGCGGCCAGCATGTAGCCGCGCGCCGCCTTGGAGATTGGCGCGAACCGCAGCCCGCCTTCGGGAAACAGGCGACCGGTCAGGGTGAACAGCGCCGCAATCTCGCCGCTCACCAGTTCCAGTTCGACCTCGTGATAGGACGCGCAGCGGTTCCCGGCCCGGATCTCGCCCCGATCGATGGCCAGTTCCACCCGGCCCTCGCCGGGGATGTCGACAAGGGCGGCGGTCCGCTCCATCCGGGTTTCGCAGATCGGCGCCAGATCGCGACGGCGGCACAGGGCGGTGATGCGGGCGCGCAGGGCGGTATCGGGGATCCGCTTCAGGCGCAGGGTTTCGCCGTCCGCCGGACAATCGGATTCCTGCGTGGTGTGCAGCCCGCCGTGGCGCTTGTTCTTGGCCTTGACGGTCTGGACCCATTCGGTGCCGTCGAACCGCAACCGCAGGGCAATGCCGTTGCGGCGCAGCACCTGATCCGGCGTGTCGTAGTAGATGCTGCGCAGCTGCCGGGTGGTGGGCTGGGCGACCAGACCCGACAGGTTGGGCACCTGCCTGCACAACGCAGCGGTCTGGTCCGCGCTGGCCACGAATTTCAATTCAATTTCATCCATACCCCAGATCTAAGTCAGCACCGAAGACACGACAAGCTGTGCGCGGTCGCCGAGCCCACGACAAGCCGCACGCGGGCAGGGTCCAGATGCAAAACGGCCCGCGACAAGGCGCGGGCCGGAATGGGCAAATGGCAGGGCGAAGCTAGCCCAGGCTGACGCTGGCGGCGCTTTCGGGCAGTTCCTCATCAAAGCAGCGCTGGTAGAACTCGGCGACGGTCTGACGCTCCAGCTCATCGCATTTGTTCAGGAAGCTCACGCGGAAGGCATAGCCCACATCGCGGAAGATCTCGGCATTCTGGGCCCAGGTGATGACGGTTCGCGGGCTCATCACCGTGGACAGTTCGCCGTTGGTGAAAGCGGTGCGGGTCAGATCGGCGACGGTGACCATCTGGCTGACGGTCTTGCGCCCGGCCTCGGTGTTGTAATGCGGCGCCTTGGACAGGACGATCATCACCTCGGCGTCATGTCTGAGATAGTTCAGCGTCGCCACTAGCGACCAGCGGTCCATCTGGGCCTGGTTGATCTGCTGGGTGCCGTGATACAGGCCGGTGGTGTCGCCCAGACCAACGGTGTTGGCGGTGGCGAACAGGCGGAAGGACGGGTGCGGGGTCAGGATCTCGTTCTGATCCATCAGCGTCAGCTTGCCGTCATGTTCCAGAACCCTCTGAATCACGAACATCACGTCCGCACGCCCGGCGTCGTATTCGTCGAACACGATGGCGCAGGGGTTGCGCAGCGCCCAGGGCAGGATGCCTTCCTGGAATTCGGTCACCTGCTTGCCGTCGCGCAGCTTGATCGCATCCTTGCCGATCAGGTCGATCCGGCTGATGTGGCTGTCGAGGTTGACCCGGACCGCAGGCCAGTTCAGGCGCGCGGCCACCTGTTCGATGTGGGTCGACTTGCCGGTGCCGTGATAGCCCTGGATCATCACGCGGCGGTTGTGGGCAAAGCCCGCCAAGATCGCCCGCGTGGTGTCGGGATCGAATTTATAGGTCGGATCCTCATCGGGCACGCGGTCAGTCTTGTCGGCAAACGCCTTGACCGTCATGTCCGTGTCGATGCCGAACACATCGCGGACCGAGATATTTTCCGTGGGTTTGCTGTTCAGATCCATAGTATCGTCCGCCATCGTGCCGCTTCAGGGTGGTCGCGCCGTGGTGCAACATATCCCCGGCGCGTGCAAGGGGCAGGTCGGCCCGATAAAAGGCGCGCGCGGCTGTCAACCGTGGCCGCGGGCGGCGATGGCGGTTCCGGCAGCCCATCCCGAGGACCACGCCCACTGGAAGTTGTACCCGCCTAGCCAGCCGGTCACATCGACAACCTCACCGATGAAATGCAGCCCCGGCACGCTGCGCGATTCCATGCTGCGCGACGACAGACCGGCGGTGTCGACGCCGCCCAGTGTGACCTCGGCCTTGCGATAGCCCTCGGTGCCGGTGGGGCGCAGGTGCCAGTCGGTCAGCCTGTCCAGCAGGGGGGCTAGGGCGGCATCAGACAGATCGGCCAGCCGCCCCTTCAGCCCGCTGTCCCGCACCACCTGAGCGGCCAGCCGCTTTGGCAGCAGGCCCGCCAGCACCGTTTCCAGATCGCGGCGCCCGGCGCGCTGGCGTTCCTCTTTCAGGCTGCTCAGGAAATCCAGATCGGGGCACAGGCGCACGGAAACATCCTCGCCCTCGTGCCAGAAGTTCGAGATTTGCAGGATCGCAGGGCCCGACAAGCCGCGATGGGTGAACAGCAGCGCCTCGTCGAAACTGGTGCCGTTGCACGACAGCCGGGCCGGGCAGGCCACCCCCGCCAGGTCGCTGAAACTGTCGCCGAAGGTCAGCGGCACAAGACCGGGGCGGGTGTCGGTCAGCGCATGTCCAAACTGTTCGGCGATGCGATAGCCCAGACCGGTCGCGCCGATCTTGGGGATCGACTTGCCGCCTGAGGCCACCACCAGCGCCCGGGTCGTGACCGTCAGCGGCTGCCCGTCGCGGATCAGATCCACCACGAATCGCCCGTCCGCGTGGCGGATCTCGCGCACCTCGGTCTTCAGCCAGACCTCGGCCTGCGCGGCCGCAACCTCGTCCAGCAGCAGCCGGATCACCCGTTCGGATTTCTCGTCGCAGAACAGCTGTCCAAGGGTCTTCTCGTGCCAGGTGACGCCGTGGCGGCCCATCAGGTAGACGAAATCCCATTGCGTATAGCGGCTGAGCGCGGATTTGGCGAAATGCGGGTTGGCCGACAGGAAGTTCTGCGGCCCGGCGTACATGTTGGTGAAATTGCAGCGCCCGCCGCCCGAGATCCGGATCTTCTCGCCGGGTCGATCCATGTGGTCGATCACCACAGCACCCGGCCCGGCATGGGCCGCGCACATCAGGCCGGCGGCACCGGCGCCAAGGATCAGGGCGGGAAGGGGCGTGGGAGCGGGCATTCAACCTGTCCGATGTCGGGGCGGCAGGTTGCGCCTTGCCCACAGTGGCGGCTCAGTCCCGGAAGGACCGGCTTTCCTTGATCTGATCCCAGGCCCAGACGACCTCCTGCAGGCGATCCTCGTCCGAGCGGTCGCCACCGTTCATGTCCGGGTGCAGGATCTTGATCAGGCTGCGGTACTGCTTGCGGATCTCGATCTTGGTCCAGTGGTCCTTGGCTTCCAGAATCTCCAGCGCCCGGCGTTCGGTGGGCGGCAGGCGGCGGGTGCCGGTGATCGACTTGCCGGGGTTCTGGGTGGCGTTCTCGCCCAGCACCTGATGCGGGTCGTCCACGCCCAGCCGCGACCAGGCGCGCTGTTCCTCGGAGGGTTTGCCGAAGGGCTTGGTGGGACGGTCCCAGACCCGGTCCTTGTCGATCTGGGCGTTCATTTCCTCTTCGGTGCTGCCGTTAAAGAAGTTCCACTTCAGATTGTACTCGCGCACGTGATCCTTGCAGAACCACAGGTATTCATCCAGGTGATCGGGGGATTTCGGGGCGCGATACTGGCCTGCCAGATCGCAACCGTCATGTTCGCACACGCGGGTCGAGGTTTCGAAGGCGCCGGACATGCCGCGCTTGCCACGGGTCCGCCTTTTCTTGGCCGAGGAGACCGACATGTCAAAACCAAAAGGATCATTCTTTGCCATGGGCATACTCCTGTCCGACTCGCGTAAGACCGTTTTCTTCGAAGGCGCCAGAGTTTAACCTTTCTGACGCCAAGAAAAAGGGGGCAGGACCAAAAATGACGGTTGCCGAGGAAATAGAGACAAGGCTTTCACAAGCATTCGGGCCGGAACGTCTGGAAGTCATTGACGAAAGTGAGATGCATCGCGGGCATGCGGGGTACCAGGACGGCGGAGAAAGTCACTTCCGTGTCAAAATTGCCGCAGCCGAACTGGCGGCGAAGAGCCGGTTGCAACGTCATCGCGCCGTTCATACCGCCATTGGCAAGGACATTCTGGACCGGATCCACGCGCTGGCGCTGGAGATCGACGCCTGACCCCGGTCAGCGCGGCGGGCAACTCCAGTCGGTCACGGTGAAATAGCCTTCGGGGTTAAGCCGGGCTTCGGTCAGTTCGGCCACCTGCGTGTCGTCATAGCGGTTGAGGAATTCCCAGACGACACGGCCCTCCGCGTCGGTCTGGAAGGCGCGTCCGCCTTCGAATTCGGTGATGATGAAGCCGCCGCCCGGCACCGGGTCATGCTTGCCCCGGATCACCGACAGGAACGCCTGCTCGGGGGCCATGCCTGCCGCGACCGAAGTTGCCCGCGTTTCCGGGTCGATGCGCAGGATGTTGCTGACCATCGGCGTGTCGGGCAGGGAGCGGTCCAGCGGGCCGAGGTCGGTCAGGAAGCGGTTGTTGTTGAACACGGTGATGGTGCCGTCCGCGTTGAATTCGGGATCGTGCTGGCGCAGCCAGGGCCCGGTCTGGTGCCACTTGACGCGCCAGTCGTCGGGATCCACCACGAACACGAGGTTGTGGGTGCGCAGCGACAGCATCAGATCGCCGGCCTCGAACATCGGGAAGGCCGGGGCCAGCGCGCTGCTCAACTCGGTGATCTTGTTGACATGGACCAACTCGTCTTCCCAGTCGCTCCGGGGATCGAAACTGAAGCCACCGGCGGTCATCACCCCTTGCAACCCGTTGTCCCACAGGATTTCGGGGACCGATTTGCGATCCAGAACCTTGCCGTCCTCGTCCAGCCGCAGGATCAGATCCTCGGGGTAGGCGACCTTCTTCTTAAGCCGGGTGACGGGGGGATAGATGTCATCGGTCTCCGCCCCCAAATAGGCGCGGCCCGGCACCCAGTAGCCGCCCGTTTCCGCCCGTTCGATGGAATGATGGGTGATCTCGGGCACCGTCCACACCACATCGCCACAGCGCGACAGCTTCACGCTGCCGCCGTATTCCCAGTTGAAGACCAGCGACCCATCGGGCAGCGCCAGAGATCCGTGGGTGTCGATGTTGCGATCCGTTGCCGGGGCAAAGCGCAGATGTGACGGGTCGGGGAAATGCTCGGAAAACCGCAGCGGCCATTCGGCCAGAAGGGTGCCGTCGCGGCGCATCAGCCGGGCCGCGTTGCCCTCGTCGAAGAAGCCCGCGATCAGGATCGTCGCGCCGTCGTCGGGCAGGCCGTTGACCGTCACCCCGTCGCCGGGCTTGCGCGCCGGTTGCAGGAAATGAATGGGCTCGCCGTCGGGAACAAGGTTCTCGCGCTCTTCGAAGACAAGGCTGATGTTCTTGGTGAAGCCGATGAAGGACCGGTAAAGCGGGTGGCGGCTGTGCGCCAGGTACAGGCCCGCCAGAAAGGTGATGGCCAGCACCGACAGGGTCAGCGTCGTCAGGAAGACCCATTTGGCGGGGTCGGGCGTCTTGTCCGGGGTGGCCATGGGCTCAGCCCTCGTCCGTTCGGTCTTCCGTGCGGTCTTCGGTTCGGTCATCCGTCCGGTCTTCCAGCAACCGCAGCGCGGCTTTGGTCGCCTCCTCCTCGGACAGATCCACGCTGCGGCGGAACACCAGCATCGAGCGGAACACGGTCTTGGTGCCGGTCAGGCCTTGCCGCTCCTCGACGGGCAGGGTCTCGGCGCGCAGGAAGTCCCATCCGTCTTTGGCTTCCTTGTTCAGCGCCTCGGACAGGGTCGCGGCAAAGCGGCTGCCGGCATCACTGCCGCCCTTGCCTTTCACGCCACGGGCGGGGGCGGGGGTGACCTTGTACTCGAAATGCGACATTGGGAACCTCTTGGCGTTGCCCGGCAATTATCGGCCTCTGATGCCCTGCGGGAAGGCCCCAACATGTCGCGTGAGCGAACGCGCGTCCAGCCGTCGCGTCGAGGTCACAGGGCGGGACCGATGCAAAACGGGGCCGGGCAAGGGCTTCGTTTACCTATTCCGCCGAAACTGGGCCGGCGTCAGGGCTTTCCGCGATACTTTCGACGCGGGCGGAGAGCCGGTTCCGGCCTTGCCGGAGGTTTCCGGGGTTCCATGAAGATTCCCTTTTCAACAAGTCTGTTGTGTGCCGTGCTCTCCGCCTGCGGCACCACTGATCCGGTGGTTCTGTCGTCCGACGCGCCGGTGCAGCCGGGCCATCAGGAACTGGATCGCGGCAAGGCGTTCCGCAAGGCGGTGGTGGGCTATCAACTGCGCGGCGATGGGGTCGATGTCACGGTCGAACCGGATGGCCTGTTGGTCGGCACCTATCTTGGCAAGCCCTTTGTCGGCAGTTGGGACTATCGCCGGGGCCGGTTCTGCGCTTCGCTGCAGGAGGACGACCTGCGCCGCGCCGCCGACCGGCGCTGCTTCCGGGTCGTGACCCTGGGCCGCCGGGTGATTCTGCATCCCGTGGCCGAGGGTTGAAACGGCAGCGGGCCGCCCATTCGGACAGCCCGGCATTTCCAGTGACAGATGTGGCGGATTACTGCGCCAGCCTGGCCGCCACGATCTGGTTGACCGCCTTGGGGTTGGCCTTGCCGCCGGTGGCCTTCATGACCTGACCGACGAACCAGCCCGCCAGTTTCGGGTTCTGCTTGGCCTTTTCCACCTGCGCCGGGTTTTCGGCGATGACCTTGTCCACGGCAGCCTCGATGGCGCCGGTGTCGGTGACCTGCTTCATGCCGCGATCCTCGACGATCTGCGCCGGGTCGCCGCCTTCGGTATAGACGATCTCGAACAGATCCTTGGCAATCTTGCCCGAAATGTCGCCTTTCGAGATCAGCTCGATGATGCCGCCAAGCTGGGCCGCCGACACCGGGCTTTCGCTGATGTCGTGGTCTTCCTTCTTCAGGCGGCCGAACAACTCGTTGATGACCCAGTTCGCGGCCAGCTTGCCGTCACGGCCCTTGGCGACATCCTCGAAATAGGCGGCGTTTTCGGCCGAGGCGGTCAGCACGCTGGCATCGTATTCGGTCATGCCGAATTCAGTGATGAAACGGGCCTTCTTCTCGTCCGGCAATTCGGGAAGGGTCGCGGCGATCTCGTCCACCCAGGCCTGTTCGATTTCCAGCGGCAGCAGGTCGGGGCAGGGGAAATAGCGATAGTCATGCGCCTCTTCCTTGGACCGCATCGAGCGGGTCTCACCCTTGTCCGAGTCATACAAGCGGGTTTCCTGCACGATCTCGCCGCCGTCTTCCAGAATGGCGATCTGGCGGCGGGCCTCATAGTCGATGGCCTGCTGAATGAAGCGCATCGAGTTCATGTTCTTGATCTCGCAGCGCGTGCCCAGATGGCTGAAGTCCTGCGTCGCCTGGTATTTCTCATAGGCGCCCGGCGCACAGACCGAGACGTTCACGTCGGCGCGCAGGTTGCCGTTTTGCATGTTGCCGTCGCAGGTGCCCAGATAGCGCAGGATCTGGCGCAGCTTGACGACATAGGCGGCGGCCTCTTCGGGGCCACGAATGTCGGGGCGGCTGACGATCTCCATCAGGGCGACACCGGTGCGGTTCAGGTCCACGAAGGACATATGCGGGTCCATGTCGTGGATCGACTTGCCGGCGTCCTGTTCAAGGTGGATGCGCTCGATCCGCACTTTGCGCGCGACGCCCGGTGCCATGTCCACGATCACCTCGCCCTCGCCAACGATGGGGTGATACAGTTGGCTGATCTGGTAGCCCTGCGGCAGGTCGGGATAGAAATAGTTCTTCCGGTCGAAGGCCGAAGTCAGGTTGATCTGCGCCTTCAGGCCCAGCCCGGTCTTGACCGCCAGCGCCACGCAGCCCTCGTTGATGACCGGCAGCATCCCCGGCATCCCGGCGTCCACGAAGGCGACGTTGGAATTGGGCTCGGCGCCGAATTGGGTCGAGGCGCCGGAAAACAGCTTGGCGTTGGAGGACACCTGCGCATGCACCTCAAGGCCGATCACCAGTTCCCAGTCCTGCTTGGCGCCTGCGATCACTTTCGGCTTGGGGGCCTCATAGGTGAGGTCGAGCATGCTGTCTCTCCTGCTGTCAACGGGACGGGTTCTAGGGCAGGGGCGCGGGGCTGGCAAGGGGCGGTGCGCCGGGCTGGCAGGCGCCGGCTGCCGGGCCCTTGCCATGACCCCCGCACACAACCCTTCACAGTCGCGGGAGGGTGGGATGCGGGGGGGCTCTTGAGCGGGTATTCACTGTGTGACTTTGACAAGATGGAGATCCCTCATGTTCCGCTCTTCCCTTCTGGCGCTGGCCTTTTCTGCCGCCGCAACCTCGGCGCTTTGGGCCGGGGAGCAATTCATCGACGAAACCGGCTATGCCGTGTCGGGCTATGACGTGGTGTCCTACTGGGGTCTCGATCAGGTTGCGGTCGGCCAGTCCCAGCCGTCTCCGGAAAAGGGCCGCACCAGCCTGACCGCCGACTACAACGGCGCTACCTTCGCCTTCGCGTCCGAGGCCAATCGGGCGGCCTTCCTGGCGGATCCCGAGAAATACCTGCCGCAATACGATGGCCATTGCGCCTATGGCGTGGCCAAGGGTGGCAAGGTGCCGGGCAACCCGACGCTGTGGCGGATCGTCGACGGCAAGCTGTACCTGAACATCACCAAGACCGTTGTGGGCTTCTGGGAAGAGGACATTCCGGGTAACTTGCAACTGTCCGAAAGCAACTGGGTCGGGCTGGAACCTGCCCCGGCCTCGGACAGCACCATTCCCAAGTGGTCGTCCGACGCGCCGCAGGTGAACTGACCGGCGACCCACCGGCAAGGGAGGCGACGGCATCATGCGACTGCGACCGGGTGGCCCTCTGTCACGCCGAACCCTGCTTCTGGGCGGGCTCAGCGGCGCGGCACTTGCCGCCGGCGGCTGGTACGCCTGGATCCTGCGCCGCCCCTTCGACGGCCGGCAAATCACCCCGGTCGAAGCCCATGATCTGGCCGCCGCAGGCCAGATCTTTCTGATCGACATTCGCCGTCCCGATGAATGGGCGGCCACCGGCGTGGGCGCGGGGGCGGTGCCGCTGGACATGCGCCGCCCGGATTTCACCGAGGCACTGGCGCGGATCACCGCCGCCGATCCGGCCCGGCCCATCGCGCTGATCTGCGCGCGCGGCGTGCGGTCCAGCCAGCTCACGGCGCGCTTGCAATCGGCCGGGATTGGCAATCTTGTGGATGTGCCCGAGGGGATGCTCGGGTCGCGCGCGGGGCCGGGCTGGCTGGCGCGCGGATTGCCCGTGACCGAAAGGCTGCAATGACGCGTCGAAAATCCTGGATGCTATGCGCGGCGCTGGCGCTGGCGGGGACGCCTGCCGCCGCCTGCCCGGACCCGGCCTTGGCCTGCCAGGTCAAGGGCGGCGCCTATCACATCGCCCTGCCCGAAGGGACCACCGGACCTGTGCCTGCGCTGATCTGGCTGCACGGGCTGGGCGGCAGCGGCGCGTCCAGTATCCGCGCGGCCACCGTCGCGCAGCCGTTTCTGGACCGCGGCTGGGCGGTGATCGCGCCCAATGGCTCGCCGATGACCACCAGGCCCTCGGGCTACCGCTGGAATTTCAGCGGCCGGGGCGACGATCCGCGCGACGAAGCCGCATTTCTCGACGCCGTGCGGGCCGATGCCGTCGCCCGCTTCGGTATCGACGGCGCCCGTGTGGTGCTGGGCGGGTTTTCCAACGGCGCCTTCATGGCCACCTATGTGGCCTGCGACACGCCCGAGGCATTCGCGGCCTATGTGCCGGTGGCGGGCACCTTCTGGCGGCCCCATCCCGAAAGCTGCCAGGGCCCGGTGCGCCTGCTTCAGACCCATGGCTGGCGTGACACCACCGTGCCGCTGGAAGGCCGACCGCTGCGCGGCGGGCGCGCCCTTCAGGGCAATGTATTCGAAGCCCTGGGCATCTGGCGGGCCGCCAATGGCTGCCCGCGTCCCGATGCCTCGTTCTCTGCGCGCGAAGGCAGTTTCCTGCTGCGCCGCTGGTCCGGCTGCGCCCCCGGCACGGCGCTGGAATTTGCCCTGTTCGACGGCGGCCACACGGTGCCCGAGGGTTGGGCCGATCTGGTGCTGGACTGGATCGAGACGCGCGGCGGCAGCTAGTCTCCGGCTCAGGCCGGTTTGCGCCAGGGGTGGCCCTTGATCCAGGCGACGCCAAAGGCGGTCAGGGTGATCAGCGCCATGCCGGTCAGGTTGACCAGCCAGAAGCTGGGCGTGGTGCGCCCGATCACGTCCAGCCATGCGCCCAGCATCCGCGCCAGCCACATGGAGGTGATGAACACCGCCAGCGACTGTTGCCCGACCTTCAGGATGCATTTCATCACGAAGCCCCAAACCCGTGACACCAACCCCTCGCCATGGGCGCGGATGTGCGACCCGCCGGGCCCGGCCAGAACCCAGAACACATAACCCAGCAGCAGGAAGTGCACATAGCGCAGCAGCCCGAAGTCGGTCTTGGCGATCAGCACCCGATGGTCGGCCCGCCAGTCCTTGATCCAGTCCACATGGATAAAAATCTGCCAGCGGGCGAAGGGAATTGTCACCAGCAACAGAAGCACCGCCAGCAGCACCAGATCCTTGCGCACCGGTGGCGCGGGCAGCCAGCCGCGAATGAAGGCAAAGCCGGTAAAGAAGATCAACTGCCAGCCGAAAGGGTTGAAGAACCACTCGCGATCCGTCCAGGGTTCCGCCGGCAGCGACAGCGCGCCGGTCTGCGTCACCAGCCAGATCGCGGCCGAGGCGCCCAGGGCCAGGTACGGATGAATGCGCGCCAGCCCCATCATCAGCGGGATCATGGCCAGAATCACCAGGTACATGGGCAGGATGTCGAAGTAGTTCGGCACATAGCGCAGGGTCATCAGCCCGATCAGCTGCTGCTGGGTGTTGTCGACGAAGAACGGATACAGGTTCAGGTCGCCGATATAGTCGCGCTCGAACAGACCGGTGGCGTCCAGCGCGGCCAGGGTCATGGCCACCGCGAAGAACAACCCGATATGCGCCCAGTAGACCTGCCAGACCCGGTAAGAAATCCGCAGCGCCCCCATGCCCCAGCCGCGATCCACAAAGACCCGGCCAAAAGCGATGGCCGAGGCCATGCCCGAGCAGAACACGAAGATCTCGGTCGCGTCTGAAAAGCCGAACCGCGCCGGGATCCAGTTGGTGAAGGTGTTGTAGGGGATATGCGCCATCAGGATGATGTACATCGCAATGCCGCGGTAGAAATCCAGGCGGATATCGCGGACGCGGGCCGTTGGCGCGGGGGTGGCGGCCGCCGGCGCCGGCCGGGCCTGCGGGGGGTTGGAACTCAGGGCACTCATGGGATCGGGTCTTTCCGGCTCGTTACTGGGCGGGGACCGCCAAAGCGGGACGCCTCAGGTCGTTGATCATTTCGCGCCGCTGGCGGGCAAAGCTGTCCTCGGCCCCGTCGCGCAGGGCGCTGCGCGCGTCCAGAATATCCTCGACCTTGCCCAACTGCCCTGCGCGAATGCCCGCATCGATGGTGATGCGTTCGAAAACGTCCCGCTGGGCATGGCTGCCGCCGGCGCGCTGCATGGCCGGGCGGGCGGCGGCGAGGCTCTGGAAGGCCTGCGCGTAGTTGCCTTCGCCAAAGGCTTCCAGCCCATGGGCAGCGGCAACGCCGGGATGGTCAAAGACCGGCGCATAGTCCGTCGCCTGTGCCTGTCCGTCGGCCACAATACGCGCTACCAATTGGTGCGTGGCGGCGTCGCGGTCATCGCTGACCAGCGCCAGAAGATAATGCAGATCGGCAAAGATCAGGCAGCCGTCGCCGATGCGGGTTTCGGACAGATCCGCCAGTTCCTCCCAGCGGTCGCCCACCGGCACGCCCTCCAGTTCCAGCCGCATCAGCAACGAGGTGGCGTTCGAGATATCGCGGTAGTCGTCGGTATGCTCGGCGCGGATCTTGTGGTCGTACAGGTCCAGAACGGTGGCATGGTCACCCTGATCCAGATGCATCAGCGCCTTGTGCCACCAGACGTGGAAGCGGAAGTTGTTGCAATGGGCCCAGGCGGCTTCCTTGCCGGTCAGCCAGGCCAGACCGCCCCGGCTGTCACCGGTCATGTCGTGCACATGCGCCACCGCGTGCAGGCCCCAGGCGTCGTCGGCGGCTCGCTCCAACCCAGCCTCACCGGCCTTGCGGGCGTCGGCGTAAAAGCCGTTTTCCTCAAGCGCGAAGGCGTGGCAGCCCAGAAGATAGCCCTTGGCCGCGTGATCTTCGCCGATCCGGGGCAGAGCTGCGTTCAGCCGCGCCAGCATCCGGCCCTTGTGCCCCAGGATGAAGCGGATCGCGTGGCTGATCTTCAGGGCCAGCGTGTCTGTGGGATCGCTGTCCAGCACGCTTTCCACGCGGTCCGCCGCGCGTTCCGGACTGCCGTCAAGCCAGGCGGCCAGCGCGTCGATGAAGGCGCGCTCGCGGGCGCTGTCGGCGCGGCCCTGACGGGCGGCCTGCAGGGCCTCGCGCGCGGTGGCGATCAACTCGCGCCGCCCCAGCAGCAACAGGAACAATCCTTTGGTGGCGTGGCCGAGGGCAAAGTCGGGGGCGGCCTTCAGGGTGGCCCCCAGATGGTCGGGTGTCGAAGCCCCATGCGCCAGAAACGCCAGTTGCAGCGCGTTCCATTCCGCCAACGAGGCGGAATTGTCCAACGAAACGTCGCTGCCAAATAGATCTGTCTGCACGGTCACTCTCCACTTGGGTTCCTATCTGTTGTGGGAAGCGATCGCGGGCCTGTCCAGCGACGAAGCGCGAACCAACGGGTTTGTGTACGAACGTGTAGGGCGAAGGCGTCCAGATGCCGGGAAATACAGCCTATTCGGGAGCCTTTTTGGCGGAAAGGAAGGCTTTCAGCGCCTCGGTGTCGGCGCCGAAATGAGGCGGCGGGCGTTCATAGCGGACTGGCGTGGCCGATAGTTTCAGCGGATTTCCCAGCAGGCGCAGCGGCCCGGCCGGCCCCGGCATCTCGACCACCGCATCGCGCGCCCGGGCCTGATCCGAGCCCAGGGCGCGGTCCAGCGTGTTGACCGGGCCGACCGGCACCTTGCGGGCCTCAAGCCCAGTGATGATGGCGTCGGTGGTCCAGAAGCGCAGGGCGGCGGCGATTTCGGGCAGCAGTGCATCGCGATGCGTCAGTCGCCCCGGATTGGTGGCAAAGCGCGGGTCGGCGGCCAGATCGGCGCGGTTCAGGAAATCGCAGAAGCGGCGGAACTGGGCGTCATTGCCCACTGCCACGATCACATGGCCGTCGCGCGTTGCAAAGACATCGTAGGGCACGATGTTGGGATGGGCGTTGCCGCGCCGCACCGGCAGCTCGCCCGAAGTCAGGTAGTTCACCCCTTCGTTGATCGTCCAGGCCATCTGGCTGTCGACCAGCGACAGGTCGATGTGCTGGCCTTCGCCGGTGGCGTCGCGGTGGCGCAGGGCGGCGAGGATGCCGATGGTTGCGTACATCCCGCACATCACGTCGGCGATGCCCACGCCCACTTTCATCGGCGGGCCGTCGGGGGCGCCGGTCAGGCTCATGATGCCGCCATAGCCCTGCGCCATCAGGTCATAGCCGGGCTTGTCGCGGTTGGGGCCGGTCTGGCCGAACCCCGAGATCGAGCAATAGATCAGCCCCGGATGGCGCGCACAAAGCGTCTGGTGATCTAGCCGAAAGGGGATCAGCCCGCCGGGTTTGAAATTCTCGATCACGATGTCGGCGCGGGCGGCCAGCGCCTCCAGCATGGCGCGGTCGTCCGGGTCGCTGAGGTCGGCGGCGACCGAGCGCTTGTTGCGGTTGGCGCTCATGAAATAGGCCGACAGGTCGCTGTCGCTGCCATCGGCGCCGGGGGCATAAGGCGGACCCCATTGCCGGGTGTCGTCGCCGCCGGTCTTCGGGTTCTCGATCTTCCAGACGGTGGCGCCAAGATCGCCCAGAAGCTGGGTGCAGGTGGGACCGGCCAGAATCCGGCTGAGATCCAGCACGACGATCCCGTCCAGCGCAGCGCGCGGGTCAGATCCGGCCATCATAGGCTTCCCGGTCGAAGATTGCGGCAATGACGGTAAAGCGGTCGGCGGTCAGGGCGTCACTCAGGGCGGCTTGCAACCCGTCGCGATCCGACACCGTGACCCCGTGGCCTCCGAAAGCCAGACCGATGGCGGCATAGTCATGGCGGGCGAAGTCCACAGCGCGGTTGGGCAGTTGCCGCTGGCGCTGTTTCAACTCGATCAGGGCAAGGCTCGCATCGACGAAAACCACGATGATCGGTTTCAGGCCGCGTTCCTGCGCCGTGGCCAACTCGCCCGCGACCATCAGGAAGCCCGCGTCGCCGGTGAAGGCCACGACCGGGCGGTCGGGGTCGACCATCGCCGCGCCCAGGGCCAGCGGGATGGCGCAGCCCATGGTGCACAGGGCCGAGGATTGCAGCAGGCTGCGCGGGCCGGGGCAGGACCACATCTGCGACAGCAGGATGCGATGCGCGCCGCTGTCCACGGTGGCGATGGTCTCGGGCGGCAGGGTGGCGCGGGCGGTGGCGACGATGGCACCGGGGCCCCAGTCGGCATCGGCGGGAAAGGCACGGGCCAGCGCGGCTTTCGCCGCCTGCGGCTCTTGGCCGGGCCATGTGGCGCGGGGCGCCACCCCTGCGGAAAGGGCCTGAAGGCTTTCGGCGACCCCGGCCTGAAAGGTCAGGCTGGATTGATGCATGTAGTGATGATTGGGCACCGGCGCGATCTCGATTACCCGGTCCACGCTGGCATCCCAGATATTGCGCCAGCCCGGCCGCATCTCGATCGGATCATAGCCCAGCGTCAGGATCAGATCGGCGCTTTGCACCAGCGGCACCAGCGTGGCATCGGCCAGCGGCGACAGGCCGGCCCCGCCCAGACAGAGGGGGTGCGATTCGTCCACGATCCCCTTGGCGCGGTAGGTGGTGACGAAGGGCACGCCGTGGGCCTCGGCGAAGTCCTGCACCGCGGCACCCGCGCCTTCGTTCAGCGCGTCCAGTCCGACCACAATGATCGGGCGGTCGGCCTCGGCCAGCCAGGCGCGGGCAGTGTCCAGATCCGGTCCGGCGGGGGCGGCAGGCGCGGCCAGTTGCCGCCGTGCGAAAGGCGAGGGCGGCGGCGCGTCGGCGGCGGCCACGCTGATCGGAACATCGACGTGCACCGGGCCGGGCCGGGGCTCAGTGGCGATGGTGACGGCCTTGTCGGCGATCACATCGGCACTGCCCGCCGACAGGCGCAGGCTGGCCTTGGTGAGCGGGGCGAAGACGGCGGCGTGATCCAACACCTGATGGGTGTAGGTCTGGGCCTCGTCCTCGTCCACGCAGCCGGTCAGGACGATCAGCGGCACCCGATCCTGATGGGCGTTGCCGACCGAGTTGATGCCGTTCAGCGCCCCCGGTCCCAGCGTGGCGACAAGGATGCCCGGCGCCCCGGTGCGCGCCCAGACCGCCTCGGCCATGAAGCCGGCGGCGTTTTCATGTTTGACCAGAACGAACTCGATCCCGGCGCGGTCCAGGGCATCCACAAGGGTCAGCACCTCGCCGCCCGGCATCCCGAAGGCATGGCGGCACCCGGCCTGGTAAAGTCGCTGCGCCAGCACATCGGCAGCACGGGTCTGGTGGGTCATCGGGGCCTCCGTCCAATCGGGGCCAGAGTGCCCCTGCCATTTGGCTACCACGGCAGGCGCCGGTGTCCATCGTGCTTCGGTCACGTCCGCGCGAGAGCGCCGCCCAGAAACTTCCCCGATTTCGGTATTTCACTCTTGACGGGTCCGCTCCAGTCTCCTAGTCAGCGCGCACTCTTTGGCGGAGTAGCTCAGTTGGTTAGAGCAGCGGAATCATAATCCGCGTGTCGGGGGTTCAAGTCCCTCCTCCGCTACCAGATCTCCCCCTTCCAGTTCTCGCCCATCTGCCTGGTTTTCGGCGCAGTGTTGCTTGGTCTTTCGGGGACCCTGCGCCATTCGCCCCATGCCTGTGCTGAACGGATCGTGAAACATCGACGCGGGATGGATACCCCGGCTTGAGTTTCACGTTGGGCAGGGTTGAATATCCGGGTATGAATATATTTCCCCGCGCGCCGCAGAGCATGGGCCATCGAGCAGGACGGGAGCCATGATTTGGACAATACGCAGGCAATGAACCGTATGGGGGGACACGGCGTCAGGTTGGGCTTCGGCCTGCTGATTCTGGCCGTTCTGTCGGCATTTGCCGGTCCGGTCGCCGAATTTGCCACTAGCCGCCCCGTTGGGCAGGGATCGGTGGTCATCTATCTGGGTGTCGCGGTCACCGCGTTGACCAGTTCGGCCCTGATCTTTGCGCCCGGTATCCTTCTGGCGCTGGGACTGTCGGGGCCGGTGCAGGGCATGACCTCGGTCGTGTTAAAGGGGCTGATCTGGTCGCTGCTGTGGCTGACACTGGCGCCCGGTGCGATCGGGATGGCGCTGGCCCAACCCTTGACTGGGGCGGGCTTCAGCCTGTTTCTGGTCCTGTCCGCGCTGCCCGGTGCCCTGCTGGTGGCGCGTCGCGGGCTGCCCGAGGGCGTATCCCAGAACGCCGGGCAGGACATGGCCGCGCTGCTGGCGGTGCCCTTGCTGTTGCTGGCCGTGCTGCTGCCCAAGTTCGTCTGGGAAAACTTCAACGGCGATGGGGTGCACAGCTACTATTCGCTGCGCAACATGGTTCTGACTGGCACCCCCTTCTGGCCGAAAGAGGCGGGCGACATGGCGTCCTACCCGTCGTTGTCCACCTCGTCGGCGGTGGTGTTCAGCTCGTTCACCCTGCGGTTTTTCGGCGAGAACGAATTGTCCGCACGGCTGTCGGTGCTGCCTCAGTTGTCTTTTCTGACGGTGGCGGTTCTGGGGCTGGTGCGCTGGCACCGCCCGGCGCCGCTGGGCAACGGCGCGGTGGTGGCATTGGTCCTTGCGTTGGTGCTGTTCGCCGCCACCCTCGGGTGGCACGCCACCTATCATCCGTCCTTTGCCGATATAGCCCTGCCGCTGGCCCGCGAACCGCTGGTGGTGGTCGCCGCGCTGGGGGTCGTCTGGTTCTTCCTGCAGCGCGAGTACCTCTGGCTGTTCGCCTTTCTGCTTCTGCTGCTGTTGTCGATCCCTTCGGCGGTCGGCCTCATCGGGATGTGGCTGGGGGCGGTGTTCCTGGTCTGGCGGCCGATCCCCTGGAAGCGCTTGTTCCTGGCCAGCGGGCTGACGATGGCGGCGATGGCGGTCACCGGGGTGGCGCCGATGGTCATGGTGCAGTTCGGCCTGCCGGTGCCGGGGGATGAGTTCAGCTCGGGCAACCTGCTGCGCCGCTTGCGCTTTGTCTCCGTGGCCGAGGTCGAGCGGTTCTGGTTCTGGCTGGTGCCCTGCGGCCTTCTGCCGGGCCTCGCGGTGCTGACATGGTTCTGGCAGGATCGCCTGTCACGGGCCCTGTCGCTGGTGGCATTGGGGTACTTCGCGCTGTTCTACCTGCAGGCCTATCGCGTGCTGCCGCATCACTTCGCGCCGGTACCGATCCTGTCGCTGATCGTGTTCTGGCGGTTGGCGCCGGTTGTGGCGCGCCCGCAGCTGGCGACCGGGCTGGCACTGGTCGGGGTGGTGGCGGGCCTGTGGCTGGCGCGGCCCGACGATTGGGCGCCGAACACTGCCAGCAAGTCCTTTGCTGCCGGGTGGCGTCTGGAGGACATGGATCCCGCCGAATTCCGCGCCGATGATGTCCGCATTCTGCAGGATCTGCTCAGTGCCGCCTTTTCGGAGCAGGCGCTTGCCACGCAAGGGCTGGTGCGCGGCGCGGCCTCGCCGGTCATGATCTACTACTACGTGACCCGCTCTGACCTGCCCGAGGTGCCGCCGAAGTTCATCGTGCGCGAAGGGGCTGCGCAGCCGGGCGAGGTGCCGCTGGCCGAAGCCGAGGGTTATGTCCTCGTGGCGACTTCGCAGGACGCGGCCGAGGTCGGATTGCTGCCGACACTGGCGCAGTCCTCGGTCAACGCGCGGTTCTATGTGCCGCGCCGCATCCTGTTCGGCACCGGGCCCAGGGATGGGCCGCGCCCGGTCTGGGATCTGGCCGCGCTGGCCGGGTTGCGCTGAGGCGTCAATCTTCTGTGGGGGCCGGGGCGTCGTCGGCGGCCAGGGCGCGCGGGGCCTCCACCCAGAACATCAGCAGTTCATAGAACACCGCCAGCACGATCGGTCCCATGAACAGGCCGATCAGCCCGAACGAGACGGTGCCCCCGATCACTCCCAGCAGGATCACCAGCATCGGCGTGGTCAGCCCCTGTGCCATCACGATGGGTCGCAGGATATTGTCGACGGTGGCGACCGGGACCATGTAGGCGGTGAACAGCAGCGCCGGCAGCGTTCCCATCGAGGTCCAGGCCCAGATCACCAGCGGCAGGATCACCACCGCCGCGCCGATCTGGACAATGGCCAGGATCAGGGCAGCCAGAGTGAGCAGCCCCGCCGCCGGCACATCCGCCACGATCAGGCCGATGCCCAGCAGCAGCGCCTGCAGCAGCGACACTCCGATCACGCCGCGCGCCACGTTGCGGATCGTGGCACCGGCCAGATCCACGAACCCGGCGCCACGGTCGCCAATGATCCGGCGACCGAAATGGCGGATCCCTTCTGCCAGCTTGTGACCGGGTACGAACAGAAACCCGGCGATGATCATCGAGATGGCGAATTGCAGGATTCCGCCTGCCAGACCGGCTGCGATTCCCAACAGGTGAGTGCCGAGGTTCAGGACCGTCGCGCCATAGTCGTGCAAGAAGGTCTCAAGGTTGCCGGTCATCATGGACCAGGCCTCGTTCAGATCGGGTCCGATCACCGGGATTTCGGACAGCCACGTCGGCACTTTCAGTTCAAGGGACTGGGTGCGGATTTTCTCGGCAAAACCGGTGACCGAGCGCACGGTGCTGGTGACCAGCGCCGCCGCCGGGCCCAGGATGACCAGCAGCCCGACCAGTGTCAGCAGGGTTGCTGCCAGTTTCCTGCGTCCTCCCAGACGGGCGGCCAGCCACGCATAGACCGGGTGCAGCGCCACTGCCAGAACCACCGACCAGGTCACGATGGCCGCGAAGGGCGCCACCAGCCGTAGCGACAGATAGGCAAAAAGCGCCAGAAAACCCATGCGGATGGCAAGGTCGATTGCGATGGCGTCTGTGCTGCGGGGCGGCTTGGGGGCGGGGGCGTCGGTCATGGGTCTTGCCTTTCGGATGCGCCCGGGTCGGACGCGGGACGGGAGGTCGAAGTGTGGCGCGGACTGGCGGAATTTCCAAACGCCCCGACAATGCTTCCGATCAGCACCGCCACATACAGGGTTCCGACCGCGGCCTCGAACCCGGCGCAGATCCGGGCCAGCGGATCCACCGGAAGAATATCGCCATAGCCCAGCGTGGTGATGGTCACGAGGCTGAAATAGACCAACTGGCCATGCTCGGCAGGAGCGTCGCGCAATGCAAAGGCACCGGGCCGCAGGTTTTCAATGTGCATGTAGAGAACCGACCAGACCAGCGCCAACAGCACATAGCCGAATACGGCCCCCATCAGGCTGTCGATATTTCCGGCGCGTTCGCGCAACAGATAGTCAAAGACCAGCCACAGGGTGCCGCCCAGCAGAAAGGCGGTTTCGACCGCCAGCAGCGAGCCAGTGTCCAATCCGAACCTGTCCGCCATGCTGGTCAGGAACCAGAGCGCGACAAGGAAATTCCCGGCAACCTGCTTGGGCCGGGCGATATTGGCGGATTGGATTGTGCCGATGAACGTCAGCGCCAGCAGGCAAAGCGTCAGCGTTTCCACCCAGTTTGCCTTGCCGAATGCGGGCTCCAGCAACATGGAGATGACCAGAAGGGCCAGAAGCAGGCTCCACCTGCGGCGGGCGACGGCGGCATGATAGCGTTTCAGCAAAGGCATCTTCGACAATTCTCGCGAGACGTTTGCACCGACAAGGCCACGCCGTGGCGGCCTTGTCCATGTCGGGGGAAGGAAATAGGGGGTTGGCGGACGGCTCAGACCTTGGTGAACTTGTCCCGGTCGATGGAGATGCCGCGTCCGTCAAACACATTGCGGCTGTCGAAGACCAGCCGGGCATGTTCGGCCACCAGCGCGTAATCCACATGGGTGTGATCCGTGGTCACCAGCACCGCGTCATACCCCGCCAGCGCCCCGGCGGTCAGATCGATGCTTTGCCGGCCTGCCAGATCGGGATCATCGCGGGTCAGGGGCATCACCGGGAAATAGGGATCGTGGTAGTGCACCGTGACGCCTGCTGCTTCCAGATGGCGCAGGATGGCGATGGCCGGGCTGACGCGGCTGTCCTCGATGTCCTTCTTGTAGGATACCCCCAGCAGCAGCACCCGGGCCTGCGCCGCCGCGACACCGGCCTTGACCGACATATCGGCGATGATCCGTTGGGCGATGGTTGCCGGGGTGGTGTCGGTATAGCTGCGCGCCAGATCCACCAGCGGCAGCGCGGATCCCACGTCGCGGGCCCGCCACGACAGGAACACCGGCGACACCGGGATGCAGTCGCCGCCGATCCCCGGACCGGGATAGAAGGGCATGTAGCCGAAGGGCTTGGTGGCGGCGGCGGGGATCACATCCCAAATGTCGATGCCCATCTGGTCCAGCGCCACCTTCATCTCGTTCACATAGGCGATGTTCACGGTGCGGAAGGTGTTTTCCACCAGTTTCACCGCCTCGGCAATGGCGCAACTGTCCACCGGCACCGCCTGCGACACGACCTTTTCGTAGAAGGTTTTCAGCAGGTCGCGGGTGACGGGATCGTCGCCGCCGACGATCTTGGGAATGGTGTTGGTGTGATGCACCGCGTTGCCTGGGTCCTCGCGTTCGGGCGAGAACCCCAGGAAGAAGTCCTTGCCCGCGCTCAGGCCGCTGTTTTCCAGCAGCGGGCGCAGTACCGTCTGGGTGGCGCCGGGCCAGACCGTGCTTTCCAGCACCACAAGCTGACCGGGTTGCAGATGCGCCGACAGACTGGCCCCGGCCTTGCGCACATAGGCCAGATCGGGATCGCCGGCACTGTCCAGCGGGGTCGGCACGCAGATCAGGATGATGTCGGCGGCACGGATCGCGGCGAAATCGTCGCTGGCCCCGAACCGCCCGCTGGCCACCGCAGTGGCGATGCGATCCTCGGCCAGATAGGTGATGACCCGCTGGCCGGCATTGATGGCCGCCACGCGGTCGGAGTTCAGATCGACCCCGGTCACCTGGAACCCGGCCTCATGCACCGTCAAGGCCAATGGCAGCCCCACGTATCCAAGGCCGACCACGGCCACATGGGCCTGATCCGATTTGATTTTGTCTTTCAGGGTGCTGCTAAGCGAAAACTCGGTATTCATGGGACTATACGGCGTTGAACAATGGGACCGGGCCACCCTAGCACACTCCGGTTGCAAACCACGAGTTGCAGCGACATCTGGTTAAACTGTCGCGGCGTCAGGTCGCGGGGCGGGACGCTGCGAGCCGCTGCTGGTCAATGGACAGGCATTGCGCCCGCGGATTCACCAACCCGCCCGATTGCGACGACGCATCCTTGGCCACGGGGCAAACAGGGTGCTAGACCTTGACGCAACGGCGATTTGAAGGGTTTCAGGTGACATGAAGGTATTGATCACGGGCGGCGCAGGGTTCATCGGCTCGCATCTGGCAGACCGGCTGGTGGCCGAGGGGCACAGCATCGATGTGCTGGACGATCTGTCCACCGGGCGGCTTGAGAACCTGTCGGGCGCGATGGCCAGCGGCAAGGTGACCTTCACCGAGGGCAGCATTCTGGATCGCGATCTGGTCGAACGGATGGTGGCCGCCGCCGATCTGGTCTTCCATCTGGCCGCCGCCGTGGGCGTCAAGCTGATCATGGAGGAGCCGAGCCGCTCGATCCTGACCAACATCAACGGCACCGAGAACGTGTTGACTGCCGCTCTGGCCGACAAGACGCCGGTCTATGTTGCCTCGACCTCGGAAGTCTACGGCAAAGCCCGCAAGTTCCCCTTCTCGGAAGACGACGACCTGACGCTGGGGGCGACCAGGAACCTGCGCTGGTCCTATGCCTGCGCCAAGATGCTGGATGAATTCCTGGCGTTGGCCTATGCCCGCGAGAAGGATCTGCCGGTCGTGGTGCTGCGGTTCTTCAACACCACCGGGCCGCGCCAGACCGGGCGCTATGGCATGGTGCTGCCCAATTTCGTGCAGGCCGCGCTGGAAGGCCGTCCGCTGAAGGTGCATGGCACCGGCGAGCAGACCCGCTGCTTCGGCCATGTGAAAGACGTGATCGAGGCGCTGATGCGGCTGATGGAAACCCCCGAGGCGCAGGGCCGGGTGTTCAACATCGCCAATGACGAGGAAGTGTCGATCAAGGCGCTGGCCGAGCAGGTGATCGCCGCCACCGGATCAACCTCGCCGATCGAGTTGGTCGCCTATGACACGGTCTATCCCGAGGGGTTCGAGGACATGAACCGTCGCTTGCCGGACGTTTCGCGCCTGAAAGAGGTCACCGGCTTCCGGCCCGAGCGGCCCCTGTCCGAAATCATCGACGACATCATCGCCGAGAAACGCGCCCAGATGGCCGACTAGGGGCTTCCCCGTGGCCGATATCGTCATCGGGTCCGGCCCCTCGGGCATTGCCGCCGTCAAGGCGCGGCTGGCGCTGGGGCGCGCGGTGATCCTGCTGGACGGCGGCAAGACGTTGGAGCCGGAGCATGCGGCCCCGCGCGATGCGCTGGCAGGGACCGTTCCGGCGGCCTGGGAGGCATCGGATGTCGCGCGCTACAAGGCCGGCCAATACAATGCCTCTCCCGGCCAGATCCGCAAGTTCAGCTCGGATTTCGCGATGGAGCCTGCGGCGGTAACCTTTGCCGAGGCCGGGCCGGTTGCCCTGCGTGCGTCGCGTGCGGTGGGCGGGCTGTCGAACCTCTGGGGTACAGCGGTGCTGCCCTATGCGGCGCGCGACATGGCAGGCTGGCCGATCACGGCGCAGGATCTGGCGCCGCATTACCGCGCGGTGCTGGGGTTCCTGCCGGTGTCGGCGCGCCGCGATGCGCTGGCCGATCTTCTGCCTGATGGGCTGCCCGAGGCACCGTCGCTGTTGACGCCCTCGCCGCAAGCGCAGGTGCTGCTGGCGCGAGCGGTGACACGCGCCGACAAACTGGCGGCGCAGGGGCTTCGGATCGGGGCGGCGCGGCAGGCGGTGCGCGACGATTGCCGCCACTGCGGAATGTGCCTGCATGGCTGTCCCACCGGGGCCATGTGGTCGGCGGCGGACACGCTGCGCGACATGCTGGGCGATCCCCGGCTGGACCATCGCCCCGGACAGATCGTGCGCGCCATCGGCGAGACCGACACCGGCGTCGAGGTTCACCTGTCGGACGGCCGCCGGGTGACCGGCGACCGGGTGTTTCTGGCAGCCGGGGTGCTGGAAACCGCAAGGATCCTGCTGGCGTCCAACGGATTCGACGCCGACAGCCTGACCCTACGCGAAAGCCAGCACGGGTTCCTGCCCGCCTTGCAGATCCGACCCAACCGGCGGCGGCCCGACCGGCTGCCGCATCACACGCTGCCGCAGATGTTCGTGGAAATGTCCGACGAGGCGATCTCGCCGCACTTGGTGCACGGGCAGGTCTACACGTGGAACGATTTCTACGCCCGCGATCTGGGGCAGACCTATGGCGCCAAGCTGCCGTTCATCGCGCCGGTCTGGCCGGTGCTGGCGCGGCGGCTGATCGTGACACAACTGTTCCTGCATTCGGATCATTGCGCCCGCATCACGCTGCGGCGGGCTGCCGATGGCCGGTTGCAGGCGCAGGTGCGCCTGCCCGAGGACACCCATGCCCGCCTGCAATCTGCAGGGCGCAAGCTGGCCAGGGGGCTGCGGTACCTAGGATTGGCCGGGTTGCCCTTCGCCACCAGGTTGGGCGCGCCGGGCTCCAGCTTTCACGTCGGCGCAAGCCTGCCCATGTCCGAAATACCCGACGCACGCCGGTCGGACCGGCTTGGCCGGCCGGCGGGGGCATCGCGTCTGCATGTGGTCGATGCCTCGGTCCTGCCGGCGATTGCCGCCACCACCATCACCCTGCCGGTGATGGCCAACGCCTATCGCATTGCCACCGAAGCGCCCGCGTAGCTGGCACCGTTTTCGAAGGCCCCGGCGTCCAGCACCTGCGCCAGCTCGGTCTTGCCCGCGCGATGCGCCGCCCGCGCCAGCGCTGCGCCGTATTGCGCAAGAACCCGATCCTCGCGCCATGTGGTTTCGAAGGCCTGCCGGGCGGCGGCGGACAGGGCCGCCCGCTCCGGCGCGCTGCCTTGCAGGGTGGTCATGGCCGAGATCAGCTCGTCTTCGGTCTCGAACAGGGTGCCGGCGCCGGCATGTTCGACAATCTCGGGGAAGGGGCCCAGGCGGCGCGCGATGACCGGGGTGCCCAGCCGGAAGCTCTCGATCAGGATGATGCCAAAGGTCTCATAGCAGACCGAGGGCACGATCAGCCCCAGCGCCCCCCGGTAATAGGCCGCCAGTTCATCCGGGGACTTGCGGCCCAGGAAGCGGATGCGCGGGTTGTCCTTTGCCAGGTCCTTCAGGGCCGGGGCATAGTCGCCGTCGCCCAGGATCAGCAGGTCGGCATCGGGATATCTGTCCATCGCCGGGAACACGTCCTGCAGGCCCTTGATCTTCTCCAGCCGTCCGACGAACAGGAAATAGGGGCGGGGGTGCCCGGTGAAGGGTTCGGTGGCCTGATGGTCGAGATCGGGCAGGAAATAGGGCAGCACCTGCATCTCTCGCCGCAGGCCGAAGTCGCGATGCTTGCGGCGGCTGAACGCGCTTTTCGCGACGATCAGATCGGCCTTGTCCATCTGCCGGTCAAGATAGCCGGTATAGCGCCACATCTGCGGCGGGCGCTTGAAGCTGAGCACGCAGCGCAGGCAGTCCTTCTTGTCGCAAAGCTCTCGATTATAGCGCCACAGCACATGCGAGGGGCAGACCAGCCAATGTTCATGTGCCTCATAGAGTTTCAGGCCGCTGCCATAGTCCAGAATGCCCGGCCCGCCCACCAGCGAGACGTTGTTGTACCAGGTGATGTCATAGTCCCGTTCCGCCGTGATCTCGCGCAGGCGGGCGGCGTGCACCACCGGGCGGCCGGTCTGCTGGGTCAGCAGGTTCGACGCGAGGCCCGAGCGGCTGCGCAAGCCGATGCGGATGACCCCGTCGTCGGGCGGATCGCCCGCCGGGGGCTTGCCGCCCAGGATCAGGAAGGAGTCTTCGTCATGCACCACCGTCACCCGATGGCCGCGTTCCACCAGCGCCTGTGCCATCCGCTGGGTGCCGATGGCATCGCCGCCGAAGGAATAGGGCGGATAGAAAGTGGTGAACATCAGGATGTCGAGGCTTCTCATGAGGGCGTGTCCTGAGTTTTGGGCGCAGCAGCGGGCGCGGCAGGTCGGAACAGGCCGCTGAGGTAGCTTTGGGTCATCGCCAGCCGCCGGCGCATGGTGATCATCGCGACACCGGCGTAAAGGCCGATGCCGACCACGGCCTTGATCACCAGCGTCGGAAAGGCCGGAATTCCCAGCAGGTAAGGATCAATCACCCACAGCCCCGCCACCATGACCAGACCCCCGACCAGCGTTGCGAAATGCGGGCGCATCAGGCGCGGGATGGACAGGTTGGCATGGCGTCCGATCAACCACCAGCGCAGCGGCGACAGCAGATAGGCGGTCGCCACATAGGCGATCACCATCCATTCCAGCTTTTGCCCGCTCAGCGCGACAAGGGCCAGCGTGCCCGAGATCAGCGCCGCATTGGCCAGGAACGCCAGTTCCCGCACATGGCCGAAGGCGAAGGCAAACGCCTCTTCAATCTTCGAGATGCACAGGAAAAACCCGTAGAACGCTAGGATCGACAGAACAGGCGCTGCGGGCAGCCATTTCGCACCGCCAAACAACACCACCACCTGTTCCGAGACGAAGGCCAGCCCGAAAAAGGCCGGCAGGGCCACGAAACTGGCGACGCGCAGGATATCCAGCAGCAACTCTCCGGCGGTATTGCCGATGCTGCGCTGCGCGGTGAACGAGGGCAGCGCCGCCATGCGCAGCGGCGTGACGATGAGGAACGAGCAGATCTCGACCAGCCGCCAGGCGATCGTGTAATAGCCCAGGCTGGCCGGCCCCAGGGTCGCCCCGATGACGATCGAGGGCATCTGTATATTGGCCATCTCGGCCCCGCGCATTCCGATCACATGCGAGCCGAAAGAGGTCAGCATCCGCAGGCGCCGGGGATCGAATTGCAGGCTGGGGCGCCAGTCCACCGCGCGCCAGGCCAGCACCACGTTGGTCAGGTTCAGGGCGATGCGCTGAAAGATCAGCGCCCAGACCCCGAATCCCGTCAGCGCCAGTCCCAGCCCGACGATGCCGCCGCTGACAACCCCGGCAACCGCCCGGATGGCCAGTGGGCGCAGGCGCATCTGGCGGCGCAGCAGGGCCACCGGCACCGCGGTGATCGCTGTGGTGAAGACGATCGGCACCGCGGCCCACATCAGGTACTGGACCTGCTTGATGCCATAGAAGGCCGCAACCAGCGGCCCGCCAAAAAACAGGATCAGTGACAACAGCCCGCCAAAGGCCGCCAGCGCCCAGAACACCGTGTTGATGTCCGAATCCGTGATGTCACGGGCCGAAAAGACGTATTCCGACAAGGTTTCGCGCACCAGACCTTCGCCCAGAAGGACCGGCACGATGGCCATGGTCAACAGGCCGAAGGACTCGGCCCCCAGCAGGCGCGACAACAGCATGAACACAAGGAAATTGACCAACTGTTCCGACCAGTTGCCCACGGCCATCCAGGCGACGCCTTTGGAAAATCTTTGTTTGGTCGCCATGGTTACAATGTCCGGTCGGTACGGCCCCTGTCCTTCGCGGCACGGTGCAATCCGCGCACCGC
Source organism: Meridianimarinicoccus marinus (assembly GCF_040689105.1). Lineage (NCBI taxonomy): Bacteria > Pseudomonadati > Pseudomonadota > Alphaproteobacteria > Rhodobacterales > Paracoccaceae > Meridianimarinicoccus > Meridianimarinicoccus marinus. Next base: position 15,406 of record NZ_JBFBVU010000016.1, on the reverse strand, counting down.
ATCCGATTCTGACGATCGCTGGCGCCACAGGGTACTAGTTACCGTGGCCTCGTTAATGGAGTGATACACCAGAATCACCCTCCAACCAGTTGGTTTTCTGGACTTGTCTGCGTGACCGGCGACACGGTTGCGGGCCGAATCGGGCCTTGTGTGTGTCGGCGGACTCACCCGCGCAGCCATCCCGAGAAATCCTCGCCCAGCAATTCGCCCAGTTGGGCCACGTCGTCCTGCAGGCGACTCACCAGAATTGCGCGGGCCTCCGGGGTGATCGCGGGGCGCTGGTCACGCAAGTTGAACCCGGCGATCCAGTCGCGCACCTGCCAGCGCAGGCGGCGCGGCAGCACCGCGCCCAGCGTTCCGGTGATCGGATTGGGCTTCATCAGGAAATCCTGAAACGCCGCGTTGCGGGGCACGCCCCCGGCATTGTGCCGCTTGCCGACATCGGGCCGGTGCGCGGTGTCGGCGCCGATGAAGGTCTGAACCTCGGCCACCATGGCGACGGGATCGGCGTCGAAATCCTCGTAGCGGCGCACAAGGATCTGGTCACGGGGGAACAGGGCCAGGAAGCGCGCCAGTTGTTCGCCGTAGCGTGGGAAGCTGGAATAGCCGAACATCGGCTGCCAGCCCTTGGCGCGGCGGTCGTCCTCGGCCTTCAGCGCCTCGGTGAAATCGGTCAGCGGTTCGATCCGCAGCTTCTGGGCGCGCATGAAATGCGAAAACGCCTGTTCGATGGGATTGCGCAGGATCACCACAAGCCGCGCGCCGGGCACGTGATGGTGGATGCGTTCCGCCGAGCGGGGTTCGTACAGGTACAGCGGAGACGCCTCGCCCAGGATCGCGCCCTCGGGGGCCGGATCGAACAGGGCCTGATAGCGGGCCAGATCGGTGATCGAATTGTTGATGAAATCGGCGCCCGGTCCCTGACAGTCCAGCTTCAGCCCCTCGTAGCAGAAAAAGTTCGGCTCCTTGCCGTCGGGCATGAACACATCCGGCGCCTGCCGCAGGTATTCATACAGGGCCGTGGTACCGGCGCGCGCGGCGCCGATGATCAGAAAATCAGGCATGCGCGCCATTGGCGGTCTCCTTGTTCCGAGGGGGATTGGCATGCGACCAATCCTGCAGCGCGAAGGGAAAGGCCGGGTGAACGCATGAATTATTCACGCCGAATTTCCTTTCAGTTCCCGCCGGGCGGGTGTTCCCCCGCCCCGTCCGAAGACAGGGTCACATGGCGCACCCCGCGATCGGGCAGGGCCGCGGCCGCCGCCGCATTCTGCGCTGCTCCCATGTCTTTCAGGTAAATCGGCTTGCCGGGGGGCAGCATCGGATCGTTCAGAACCAGCGCCGGGCCGATGTCGCCCTCGGTGGTGACGAACACCAGGTCATGTCCAAAGCGGTCCGCTTCGTGCAGGGCCTCAAGCCCCGCGTAATTCTCGCGGTACTGATGGTATTTCTCGGCCCCGCGCCACGGCAGAAAGACCACCAGGGCGCTGAGGCACAGCAGCCAAATCACGCTGCCAGCGCGTTTCGCGGTTTCTTCGGGCACGCGGGCGGTAAAGGCGGTCAGCCCGCAGGCGCTTATCCAGAACACCGGCAGGCAGGCGATGTACCAATAGCGCGGACCGACGAAGAAAGTGCCGGTGAACCAGTAGAAGAACATGCCGCCGATGGTGCCCAGCAGCACCAGCCCCAGAAACAGGTCGAACCGGGTGATCCGCCGCCAATTGCCAAAGGTCAGCGCCAGCCCCGCCGCCAGGAACGAGCCCGTCGCCCATCCCAGCGCCTCGCGGTTCAGCGATGCCAGCCCGTTGGCGGTGTTGATGGCGCCCTCGAACGGGCTGTGTCCGGGGCGGAAATCCAGCGCGCCCCAGCTTTTCGCGGGCGGGCCAAGGTCGGGGCCGAAGCCAAAGGCATTGCGGGTGTCGGGCCAGTAGCCCTCAAGATAGGCGGCCAGCGGGGCCACCAGCGGATTGCCGGTGATCGCGAAATTGGCAATCAGGTAGATCGCGCCGGTGGCGATGCAGCCCAGGGCATAGCCAAGGATCGGACGCCAGCCGAAGGGCCGATGCGCCACTAGGGCCAGCCCGGTCAGCACGCCGATCAGCACGCCTTCGAACTGCCGCGTCGCGAACAGCCAGCCCATGGCGAGGCCCCCGGCAACGGCCCAACCCACCGACAACGGGCGCGCTTCGCCGTGGCGCAGAAAGCCGCCACGGCTGAGGCACCACCACGCCAGCACCGCCATGAACACCGCTGTCGAATGGGTCATGTAGGATCCGCCGACCGCCAGCACCCAGGGCGAGACCGCCATCAGCAGCGCCACCAGATTGGCCTGCGCCACCGCGCCGCTGCTGCGCAGGGCAAAGCTGCGGGCCAGAAGCACCGTCGCCCCGGTCAGCAGCGGGTTGATCAGCCACGGCATCCCGGCGGCAAACCCCAGCGCCAGCAGGATCGGCCAGCCCGGCGCGGTGGTCGGGATCCAGCGTCCGTCCACGATGTCGAGCAGGTAGTATTCCAGACCGGGCCGCAGGGCCTCGGGCGGGGCCGGGGCGGTCAGCGCGCCTTGCAGGTACAGCTTGGCCTGCAGGATATAAGGCACCTCGTCGCCCACATGCGGGATCGCCTGCATCGCCAGAACGCCCACCGCCAGACTGCCCGCCACCGCCAGCGCCGCGTAAATCCAGCCCGGTAGCCGCAGGCCAAGATCCGGCCCCGGCACCAGCAACAGCCCGCCCAGCGTCAGCAGGTGCAATCCGACCAGCCCGCCCCACAGTACGATCTGCACCGCATAGCTGGGCAGATAGCCATAGGCGACGTAGAGCGTGGGAGAGACCGCGAACAGCCCCAGCAATCCCAGCACCACCACCAGCCGCAGCCCGCCGCCCCAGCCGATCCGCCGCAACAGGCCGACCCGGATGTCGGGCAGCAGCACCCAGACAGTAACGCCCGCCTGAAGCGCCAGCGCCGCCAGACCCAGGCCGACCCGCAGCGACAGGGGCGTCAGCTTCAGCGCCGGGAAATACGGATCCTGCACCAGCATCCACTGGCCCATGGAGCCCAGCAGGAACACGCCGGCCAGCGCTGCGAAATCGCGGTACCCGCGCAGCGCCACGACCCCGCAGATCAGCCCGGTCAGAACAATCGGCAGGATCGGCCAGACAAGGGGATGGGACAGGCCAGCCACGGCGGCGACCGCCGGGGTGGCGGCAAGGGCCGAAGTGGCGGCCACCAGCGCCCCGAGGGCGGCGGTGCGGACGGATTTCACACAAATCTGGGGCACGATGACCGATCCCTTGACCAAATACTGCACGCGATGTCGTTGCGGTCAGGGTAGTGGCCCGCCGACACAAGCTGCAAACAATAAACCCCTTCCGATGAAAGATATTCCGGTATTTGCGCGGGCCGACAGGCGCAGGTTGACGCAGGGATGGGCGCCGAAGCGGCAGACATGTTTTCAAGCTTGCATCGTACGGGGGTTGCACCCACAAGGCGCTTCCCGGACAGTGCCGGGGATTTTTGGAGCAAGTCAGGTGGGCGCAGTGCAGGACATCGACTATGGAATCGACGCGTGGGGACATGACCTTGTGACGGTCCTGCCCGACGGCAATGTCGGGCTGCGGGATCCGCTGGCGCCGGGCAGCCCGCCCGTGGCGCTGCCGATGATCGTCGAGGATCTGCGCGCCCGCGGCATCGGCACCCCGATCCAGTTGCGCGTGCAGTCGTTTCTGGACTACGGGCTGAACCGCCTGTGCGATGCCTTCGACGCGACCATGGCCGAGGTCGGCTACAAGGGCGCCTATCGCGGCGTCTTTCCGATCAAGGTCAACCAGCAGCACGAGGTCGTCAGCCGCATCGTCGAAGTTGGAAGGGCGCGCGGCTATGGTCTGGAAGCCGGCTCGAAACCCGAGTTGATCGTCGCGCTGGCGCAGCCGCTGGCCGAAGAAAGCCTGATCATCTGCAATGGCACCAAGGATGACGAATTCATCCGGCTGGCGATCCTGTCGCGCAAGCTGGGCTTCCGCACGGTGATTGTGCTGGAAAGCCTCAACGAATTCGAAATCGTCCGCCGCGTGGCCGAGGAACTGGACACCAAGCCGCTGCTGGGCGTGCGGGTGAAGCTGACCCAGTCGGTGGGCGGCAAATGGGAAGCCAGTTCCGGCGACCGGTCGATCTTCGGTCTGGGCACCTATGAGCTGGTGCAGCTCATCGACCGGCTGGAAGACAGCGGGCTGATGGATTGCCTGGTGCTGCAGCACAGCCATCTGGGCAGCCAGGTGCCCAATGTCATCGACGTGCGCCGCACCGCCACCGAAGCCTGCCGCTTCTTCACCGAATTGCGCCGTCTGGGCGCGCCGCTGACCTATATGGATCTGGGCGGCGGGCTCGGCATCGACTACACCGGCGAAAAGCGGCCCACCGAGAACTCGGTGAATTACTCGGTCGAGGAATACTGTTTCGCGGTGGTCGAGACCGTGGCCCATGCCATGGATGACGCGGGCGAGGCGCATCCGACCATCGTCACAGAATCGGGCCGCTTCGTGGTGGCCCTGTCGTCGATGCTGATCTTCGACGTGCTGGACGCCACCCTGTACGATGTGCCCGACAAGCCCGTCGCCCGCGACGGCGATCATCACCTGCTGACCGACATGATGGCAATCGAAAGCTATCTGGATGGCAACCGGGTGCAGGAGTGTTTCAACGACGCGGTCTACTACCGGGACGAATTGCGCGCCCTGTTCCGGCGCGGCGTGTTGGACCTGCGCCAGATGGGCCGGGCCGAACGCACTTTCCTGTATACCCTGTCGCGGATCAGCGAGGTCGAGCGCGCGCAGGAGGGTGCCAGCGAGTTGCGCGACCAGCTGGAAAACTACGTCGACTATTACCACTGCAATTTCTCGATGTTCCAGTCGCTGCCGGATGTCTGGGCCATCGACCAGATCCACCCGGTGATCCCGTTGCAGCGGCTGAACGAGGCCCCGACCCGGCGCGCGGTGCTGACCGACATCACCTGCGACAGCGATGGCAAGATCAAGCGCTTTGTCCTTGGCGACGGCATGCACAAGGCGCTGCCGGTGCATGATCTTCGCGACGGCGAGGACTATCTGATCGGTGTGTTCTTCGTGGGCGCCTATCAGGAAACCCTCGGCGATCTGCACAACCTCTTTGGCGATGCCAATGTGGTGACCATCGCGCTGGACGGCGAGGGCGGCTTCACGGTGGAGCATGAGGTCGAGGGCGACAGCATCGCCGAGGTGCTGTCCTACGTCGAATACGATCCGCAGGACTGTCTTGCAGCCTTCCGCAAGCGCGTCGATCAGGCGGTGGCCAAGCGCGACGTGACCTCGCAAGAGCGCCGCACCCTGATTTCGGCCTACAAGGACAGCCTGTCGGGCTATACCTATTTCGAATAAGCCGACACGAACGCACGATCGCCCCGCGGGTCCGACGACAGCGGGGCAGACCCAGGATGAGGGAGACAAGCGAATGGGCAATGTTCTGGTTGTAGGGGCGGGGGGCGTGAGCTCGGTCGCCGTGCACAAGATGGCGATGAACCCCGATATCTTCGGGCCGATCCATCTGGCCAGCCGCACCAAGTCGAAATGCGATGCCATCGCAGCCAGCGTGAAAGCGCGCTTCGGCGCCGAGGTGACGACCCACGCGCTGGACGCGATGGATGTGGCCGCCACCGTGGCGCTGATCCGCCAGACCGGTGCCGAGATCGTGGTGAACCTGGCGCTGCCCTATCAGGATCTGGTGCTGATGGATGCCTGCCTTGAGGCCGGAGTGAACTATCTGGACACCGCCAATTACGAGCCCGAGGATGAGGCCAAGTTCGAATACAGCTGGCAATGGGCCTATCAGGAGAAGTTCCGCGAAGCCGGGCTGACCGCGATCCTGGGATCGGGCTTCGATCCGGGGGTGACCTCGGTCTTTGCCACATGGCTGCGCAAGCACAAGCTGAAGACCATCCGCCAGATCGACGTGCTGGACGCCAACGGCGGTGACAATGGCCAGGCCTTCGCCACCAATTTCAACCCCGAGATCAACCTGCGCGAGGTTTTGGCCGAGGCGCGGCACTGGGAAGGGGGCGAGTGGAAGACTTCCCCGGCGATGACCCACAAGGTGGAATTCGACTTTCCCGGCGTCGGGCCGAAGAACATGTACCTGATGTATCACGAGGAACTGGAGAGCCTGTCGACCCACTTCCCCGAGATCGAGCGGGCGCGCTTCTGGATGACCTTCGGCGATGCCTATATCACCCATGCCAAGGTGCTGGAAAACGTCGGCATGACCCGGATTGACCCGGTGATGCATGACGGCAAGGAGATCATCCCGATCCAGTTCCTCAAGACTCTGCTGCCCGATCCCAGCGATCTGGGCGAACTGACCAAGGGCAAGGCTTGCATCGGCGATATCGCCACCGGCGAGGCCGCGGATGGGTCGGGCGAGAAGACCTTCTACATCTACAACATCTGCGACCACGAGGAATGCTACGCCGAGGTCGGCAGTCAGGCCGTGGCCTATACCACCGGGGTGCCGGCGATGATCGGCGCCGCCATGGTGCTGAAGGGCATCTGGCGTGAGCCGGGGGTGTGGAACATGGAGCAGCTGGACCCGGATGCCTTCATGGACATGCTGAACACGCAAGGGCTGCCGTGGCAGGTCGAGGAACTGGACGGCCCGGTCGCCTTCTGAAGCGGCGCGCGGCGCGGGCAGGGCATCGAGCCCCGCCCGCGCCGGTCACAGGCCAAGGGGCCTGTTCCGGGCCCCGCATCGACCCCAATTCCGGCCCTGCTTTCAGGAGTGCGCCATGCCCCCCATCGATATCGCCGCCGACAGCCGTGCGCGGTTTGCCAGTTTTGACCTGACCTCGGTGCCCTCGCCCTGTTTCGTGGTCGATGAGGCGCAGGTGGCGCGCAACTGCGAGATCCTGGCCGAAGTGGCCGAAGCCTCCGGCGCGCAGATATTCCTGGCGCTGAAGGCCTGTTCGATGCCGGCGCTGGCGCCGGTGGTGACGCGTTATCTGGCGGGCACGGCGGCCTCGGGTCTGCACGAGGCGCGGTTGGGGCGCGAGGAGTTCGGCGGCCAGGTCGCCACCTTCAGTGCCGGGTTCAAGCCCGAGGACCTGCAGGAGGTTCTGGCCCTGTCGGACCATGTGATCTTCAACTCTCTGGGCCAGTTGCGGCGCTTTCACCCACTGGTGGAGGAGGCGCGGTGGAACGGCGAGGATGTCGAGATCGGCCTGCGCATCAACCCGCAGCACTCCGAAGGCTGGACCGACCGCTATGACCCGGCAGCCCCCTGTTCGCGGCTGGGTCATCCGGTGTCGCAGATCCGGGCCGAGGATCTGGCGGGCCTCGACGGGCTGCACATGCACACCCTGTGCGAGCAGGGGTTCGCGCCGCTGGCTCGCACCTGGGAGGCGATTGCTCCGACCGTGGGGCCCTGGCTGGACGCCCTGTCTTGGCTCAACCTCGGCGGCGGCCATCATATCACCCAGCCGGATTACGACCGCGACGGGCTGATCGCGCTGATCCGCAGGATCCGTGAGGACCACGGGGTCGAGGTGTTCCTGGAGCCCGGCGAGGCGGTGGTCCTGCACAGCGGGATCCTTGTGGGCGAGGTGCTGGATCGCACCGAGAACGAGGTGCCGCTGGCAATCTCGGACCTGTCGGCCACTTGCCATATGCCCGACGTGGTGGAAGCGCCCTATCGTCCCGATCTGCTGGGCGAACGTCCCGAAGGCACCGGCGGAGAGATCCGCATCGGCGGGCCGTCTTGCCTTGCCGGCGACGTGATCGGCGATTTCCGCCCGGCAACGGAGTTTGCCGTGGGCGAACGTTTCGCCTTTCTGGATCAGACCCATTATTCGATGGTGAAGACCAATACGTTCAACGGGGTGCCGCTGCCGGCGCTTGCCCTGTGGAATTCCGACACCGACCAACTGAATGTGCTGCGCGAATTCGGCTATGACGATTTTCGCATGCGGCTGGGCTGAGGAGCCGTCATGACCCCATTTCTGGATGGTGAGTTGAGCGCCGCCGAGTGTGACCCCGAAACCGCGAAGTTCCGGGTGATACCGGTGCCGCTGGAACGCACGGTGTCCTATGGCGCGGGCACCGCCGGTGGCCCGGCGGCCCTGCTGGCGGCCAGTGTCGAGTTGGAGCGCCTGTGGCGCGGGGGGGAGCCCTGCGAGGCCGGGATTTTCACCGAAGCCGCGGTGGCCTGTGATGGCCCCTTGCCGGATGTGATGGCGCGGATAGCCGCCCGCACGCAGGCTGCGGTGGCGGCGGGCCGGGTGCCGGTGGTGCTGGGCGGCGAGCATTCACTCAGCTACGGCGCGGTGCGCGGCGTGGCGGCAGCGCTGGCGGGTCCCGTGGGCATCGTGCAGATCGACGCCCATGCGGACCTGAGAGTGGCCTACCAGGGCGAGCGGTACTCCCACGCCTCGGTGATGCAATTGCTGGTCGAGGAAGAAAACATCGCGCTGGCGCAATTCGGGGTGCGCGCCCTGTGCGCGCAGGAAGCGGACTATCGTCGCAAGTTCGGGGTGTTCCATGTAGATGCCGAGGAATTGGTCACTGGCGGGCTGCATGCGGTGGATCTGCCGGGAGACTTTCCGCGGCAGGTTTATGTCAGTTTCGACGTGGATGGGCTGGACCCGGCCGTGATGCCGGACACGGGCACGCCGGTGCCTGGAGGATTGGGGTTTTGGCAGGCGCTGCACCTTGTTGCCCATGCCCTGAAGGGGCGGCAGTTGGTCGGCTGTGACGTGGTGGAACTGGCGCCCCGGCCCGGGGGTGCCGTGTCGGATTTCACCGCGGCGCAGGTGGCCTACGGGGTGATGGCGCTGGCCTGAGTGTGTGCCGTGTGGCAGCGGCCCGAGATTTCTTGCCTCCGGCGGGAGTATTTTCGCCAAGAAGAAAACAGGACCTTGAGCCGGCTTTGCGACCGGGCACTCAGGCGCGGGCGCAGCGCCGGTACGGCGCTGCCGGGCCCAACCGGCGGAGATGCCTTGCATCGACAGAGGGCGGGAGCCGCCCCCTGTTTGAGGGTCAGTCCGGGTCGGTGTCGCCCATCTTGCAGACAGCCTGCCATTCGGCCTCGGTCACCGGTTGCACTGACAGGCGGGTGTTGTTCAGCAGAACCATGTTTTCCAGCGCCGGATTGGTCTTGCAATCGGCCAGGGTCACCGGGGTGGCGAAGGGGCGGATGGCCTTGATGTCGACGCAGTCCCAGCGGTCATCCTCGGTGGTGCTGTCGGGATGGGCCTCGGCGCAGACCTCGACGATGCCGACCACGGCCTTTTCCTTCTGCGAGTGGTAGAAGAACCCGCGGTCGCCGATCTTCATGTCGCGCATGTGGTTGCGGGCCTGGTAGTTGCGCACGCCGTCCCATTCCTCGCCCGCCGCGCCCTTGGCCACCTGATCCTCCCAGGACCAGGTGGAGGGTTCGGATTTGAAGAGCCAGTAGGCCATCAGCCGATCACCCTGTTCCAGGTCTGGATCTGCACCGAAGCGAATAGACCGGCCTTGGCGTAGGGATCGCCTGCGGCCCAGGCCTCGGCCTCGGCGCGGCTGTCGGTGTTCAGCACGATGATGGAGCCCGCCATCTCGCCGGCCTCGTTCAGCACCGGCCCGGCCTGGGCGACGATGCCGCTGTCCTTGAGATAGGCCAGATGCGCCTCGCGGTTGGCCTTGCGGGTTTCCAGGGCGCCGGGTTTGTCCTGGCAGATGAGCACGTGCAGCATGGGGGTCTCCGTGTGGTGGGTTCGGGCGCAGGCTAGGGCGCGGACCGGGGCGGGACAAGCCGCCTTTCGCGATCAGGCCTTGGGGCCCTTGCGGCCGCCGCCAAGCAGGGCCGGTCCATCCGGGTCCAGCGGCCAGCGTGGGCGGGCGATGACGGCGGCATCGTCGGTCAGCCCCGCCCGCAGCCGTTCCAGCCCGGCCCAGGCGATCATCGCCGCGTTGTCGGTGCAGAGCGCCAGCGGCGGGGCCACGAAGGAAATGCCGTGCTCGGCGGCCAGCGCCGACAGGCGGCTGCGAAGTGCATCATTTGCGGCAACGCCCCCGGCGACGGCGATGGTCGGGGCGGGGGGCTGAAGGTCCAGATAGGCGGCCAGCGCGCGGCGGGTCTTTTCGGTCAGGACATCGGCCACCGCCGCCTGAAACCCGGCGCTGAGGTCGTTGACGTCCTGAGGATAAAGGCCGTCCTGCGCCGCAAGCAACTGGTCGCGGGCGCGCAGCACAGCGGTTTTCAGACCCGAAAAGGACATGTCGCACCCCGGACGGTTCAGCAGCGGGCGCGGGAAAGCGAACCGGCGCGCGTCGCCGTCCCGTGCCGCGCCTTCCACTGCCGGACCGCCGGGTTGCGGCAGGCCCAGAAGTCGTGCGGTCTTGTCGAAGGCCTCTCCGGGGGCGTCGTCGATGGTGCCGCCAAGGCGGGTGAACCGGTCGGGGCCATGGGCGATCAGGAACTGGCAATGCCCGCCCGAGACCAGCAGCATCAGATAGGGGAACGCCAGCCCGTCGGTCAGGCGCGGGGTCAGCGCATGGCCAGCCAGGTGGTTCACCCCCACCAGCGGCAGACCCGCCCCGGCTGCCAACCCGCGCGCGCACATGACGCCGGACAGCACACCGCCGATCAGACCCGGTCCCGCCGTCACCGCCACGGCGTCGATCTGATCCAGCCGAAGGCCGGCTCGGGACAGCGCCTGTTCGACGGCGATGTCGATCTTCTCGGCATGGGCGCGGGCGGCGATCTCGGGCACCACACCGCCGAAGGCCGCGTGCAGATCGTCCTGACTGATCACCACATTGGACAGGATCTCGCCGCCGCCATCGGCACGGGTCCGCACCACTGCGGCACCGGTGTCGTCGCAGCTGCTTTCCAGACCGAGCAGGGTGAGAGGGGCAGGGGACATGGGCGGGGCGATCGGTGACGTTGTGTCGGGGATGCCTGCCAGCTACCACTGGCGGCGCAAGGCGGCAAGCATCCGCCGCACCAGCGTCGGAGACCTGCGATGATCCTGCTTTTGACCCGCCCCGCCGCGCAATCGGCGCGCTTTGCCGCACAGGTGCGCGCGCGGCTGGGCGACAGGTTTCGGATCGTGATCGCGCCGGTTCTGGACATTGTCGAAACCCCCGCGGCGCGCACGCTTGCCCAGGACGCCACCTGGGACGGGGTCGGGGCCCTGGCCTTCACCTCCGAAAACGCGGTCACGATGTTTGCGCGGTATGTGCGGGGCCGTCGGCTTCTGGCCTTTTGCGTGGGCGAGCGCACCGCCGAGGCCGCGCGCGCCTGCGGCTTGGATGCCCTGCAGGGGCCGGGCAACGCGCGCGGGCTGGTGCGCCTGATCGCCCGGCACCCGCCAGAAGGCCGCGTCCTGCACCTTGGCGGCGTGCATCTGGCGCGCGATCTGGTGGCCGATCTGGCCGACCGGGGAATCGCGGCAACGCATCTGGCGATCTACGATCAGCACCCCCGCCCGCTGACCGAGGAAGCCCGGACCTGCCTGCAGGGACCGGACCCGGTGCTGGTCCCGCTGTTTTCGCCGCGCAGCGCTCGCCTGCTGGCCCCGGATCTGTCCCGCGCCCGCGCCGAATTGCGGCTTGCGGCAATCAGCCCTGCTGTTGCCGAGGCAGGACAGGTGCAAAGTGGCGTCCGAATGGAAGTTGCGCCCACCCCCGATGCCGATGCCATGCTGGATCTCATTCAGCACCTGTCGGAGCGGGGATGATTTCTTGAGCGTGACCAGTGCGCGGGATATGCTCCACGCTGGAGACAGGGAAGGAATTTGGTTTTGAGTTCCAAGGACAAGAAAAACGATCCGGAGCAGACCCCCGAGATCGAAGACAAGCTCGATGGCGCTCAGGAAAGCGAAATCGGACAGGATTCCGATGACGTCGAAGGTGCCAAGCCTGCGGAAGAGACCGGGGAATCGGTTGAAGATGCCGAGTTCACGGATCTGACCGAGGATAGCGACGACACCGCCGACACCGCCGAGGATCAGGAGCGGGCCGACGACGACCCGGACGACGTCGAATCGAAGGCCGAGGACACCACCGGGGAAGACAGCATCGCGCCCGAGGAGCTCGCGGGCGATCCTGCGGCAGATGCCGATGCACTGGCCGAAGCTGCGGTGACGGAAACGGCCGATGACCTGTCCGAGGCCGAGGCCGAGGCATCGGCTGCCGAAGACACGGCTCCGGTCGAGGACCCCACACCCGAGCCTTCGCCCGTCGCCGCCGCCGCGCCGGCACCGGCCGCAGAAAAATCCGGCGGTGGCTTCCTGCCTGCCGTTCTGGGCGGGCTGGTGGCCGCAGGCCTTGGTTTCGGTGGTGCCACCTATCTCGGCACACAGGACGACGGCACCGCGCAGTCGCTGGCGACCCAATCGGAACGGATGGGCGCATTGGAAGCCCGGATCGGCGAGATCGCCGACGCCGTGTCCAAACCCGCCGACACCGGCGCCGAGGATCAAATCGCGGCGCTCAGCCAGCAGCTTCAGGGCCAGCTTGGCGATGTGGCAACCACCCTTCAGGGGCAGTTCGGCGACATGGCTTCGCGGCTGGAGGCCGTGGTCGGTACCGTGGGCAATGTCGAAAGCTCCCTCAGCGGCGCCATTTCCGGCGTGCAATCGGGGCTGAACGATCTCGATGGCCGGCTGGCGGCGATCAACGAACGCCTGACCGCCGTTGAAAAACGCCCGCTTCAGGAAAGCTCGGAAACCGCCAAAGCGGCCTTCGAAGCCTATGAGCGCGAGCTGGACGGGCTGAAAAAGACACTGGAAGAAGCACAGGCGCTGAACGAACAGGTCAACGCCGAAATGGCCGCCGTCACCGATCAGGCCCGTGCGCTTCAGGAAGAAGCCAAATCGCAGGCCGCCGAGGTCGCCGCGACGGCGCAGGCCCAGGCCGCTGAAGTTGCCGCCGCCGCCCAGGCCCAGGCCGCCGAAGCTGCCGCGGCGGCCGAGGCCAAGGCCAATGCCGCCGCCATGCGCGAAGCGCTGGCCAGTCTCGACGGGGCCATCCATCGCGGTGCGCCCTACGTGACCCCTCTGGCGATCCTGTCTGACCTGACCGAGGTGCCCGAGGTTCTGAGCGCCCATGCCGAGGACGGCGTGCAATCGCTCGCGCAGTTGCGCAGCGCGTTTCCGCAACAGGCGCGCGCGGCGCTGGACGCGTCCATCCGTGAAACCGTGGCGGATCACACGACGGGACGCGTTGTTGCCTTCCTGAGGTCGCAGACCGGTGCCCGGTCGCTGACCCCGAAAGAAGGTAACGACCCGGATGCGGTCCTGTCGCGGGCCGAGGCGGCCTTGGTCGCCGGAGATCTGGATACTACCCTGGCCGAATTGGCACTGTTGCCGCCGGCGGGTCAGGCCGAACTGGCGGACTGGATCACGGCGGCGCAAGCGCGCCGTGATGTGGCCTCTGCCGCGTCGGATCTGGCTGCAACCCTGCTGGCCAACTGAGGAGGCCCCCCATGCTGATTTCGCTGATCAAGATCCTTCTCTTCGTGGCCATCATCGCCGCCCTGATTTTCGGGGTGGAACTTCTGATGACCGAAGGCGAGGGCCTGCACCTTGCCGTGGCCAACTGGGAATTCACCCTCGGTCCGGTCCAGACCCTGGTGGCCGCCGCGCTGCTGCTGCTGACCGTCTGGATCGTCCTGAAGGTGTTGGGGCTGCTGATTGCCACCCTGCGGTTCCTGGCCGGGGATGAAACCGCCATCACCCGCTATTTCTCGCGCAACCGCGAACGCCGCGGCTTCAAGGCGCTGGCCGAGGCCTTCACCGCCCTGGCAGCGGGCGAGGGCAGCGAGGCCGTGAGCAAGGCCTCGAAAGCCGAACGCCTGCTGCGCCGTCCCGACCTGACCAACCTGATCCGGGCGCAGGCAGCCGAGATGACCGGCGACAAGACCAAGGCCATGGAAGCCTACAAGAAGCTGCTGGGCGACGATCGCACGCGGTTCGTCGGCGTGCGCGGTCTGATGAAGCAGAAACTGGCCGAGGGCGACACCGATACTGCGCTGAAGCTGGCGGAAAAAGCCTTCGTGCTGAAGCCGCGTCACTCGGAAACCTCGGACACGCTGTTGCAGTTGCAGGCGCAGAAATCCAACTGGAAGGGTGCCCGCAAGACGCTGGGGGCCAAGCTGAAATACGGCTCTGTTCCGCGTGACCTGCACAAGCGCCGCGATGCGGTGCTGGCGCTGGCCGATGCCGAGGCGCGCATTGCCGCCGGTGATCTGGACATGGCCAATGACGAGGCGATCGAGGCCGCGCGCCTGTCGCCGACGCTGGTGCCCGCCGCCGCCATGGCCGCCCGCGCCTATACCGCGATGGGCAAGCCGCGCAACGCCGTGAAAGTCATCAAGACGGCCTGGATGACCGAACCGCACCCCGATCTGGCAGCCGCCTTTGCCGCCATCGAACCGGGCGAAACCCCGGCGGCCCGGATCAGTCGGTTCGGCAACTTGCTGAAGCTCAAACCGGCCCATCCCGAAAGCAAGATGCTTCTGGCCGAACTGGAAATCGCCGCTGAGAACTTCCCGGCAGCGCGCAAGGCCCTGGGAGATCTGCCCGAGACCATGCCCAACGCCCGCACGCTGACCCTGATGGCGGCGATCGAACGCGGCGAAGGCTCGGACGACACCACGGTCAAGGCCTGGCTGGCCAAGGCGCTGACCGCGTCGCGCGGGCCGCAATGGGTCTGCGAGAATTGCGGCCATGTGCACGTCGGCTGGACCGCAATCTGCGACAATTGCGATGCCTTCGACACGTTGAGTTGGAAGGAAGCCCAGAAGGGCGGCGCTGTGGTCGATGGTACTGGAATGGCCATGCTGCCACTGATCGTCGGCGCGCTGGAGGACAAATCCGAAGAGCCCGAACCCGCCGAAGTTGATGAGCCCGAGGCCGATATTCTCGACCAGACGGCCACCGAAGTGGAAGAGGTCAAGGAGGCTGAAAAGGTTGCAAACTAGGGCTTTCCCCCGTCGGAAAGTCCTGATAGCAACCGCGCCATCGCCGCTGTAGCTCAGCTGGTAGAGCACGTCATTCGTAATGATGGGGTCGGGGGTTCGAGTCCCTTCAGCGGCACCACTATACTATCCAAAATCAGCCAAAGACATCCACGAAGCCCCTTTATATAAGGGGCTTCGTCTCTTTTTTGATGTCCTGCTGCGTCCGATCTCATCCGATGACATACCCCCAGGATGGGGGTATGTTTGGGGGTACGCTGGATTGCGTTGTGGAGCGCGTACCCCCACCCTGTTCAGTCCCGGCATTTGGTGGATCGGGTCGATGGTGAATCGATCTGGTTCTGAAGTCCAGATCTTGCAGATGTATTCGTAAGGCGTAAGCCCGCTGAGGGTCTTGAGCCTGCGGGCGAAGTTGTAGGCTGCGATG
>NZ_JBFBVU010000137.1:0-255 GCF_040689105.1 Meridianimarinicoccus marinus | reverse complement strand
AATGCCGGGCCTTCCGGCTCGGCGTCGATGGTCTGGACGCGCAGGCGACCGCCATCGACAACGCGACCGATGCTTTCCCGGAATGCGGGCTTCACCGGCTCGATTGATGCCGTGACGTAGTTGTCGTCGTCGCCGAACAGGAACGTCCCTAGTCTTATGTTCATACGCGCCTCAAGGGATAGTCAAAACAAGGTTTCTAACATATCATATTGAGCGCACGCTTAGAATATGTGCGTTACGCAGACCCTTAAAATG
>NZ_JBFBVU010000015.1:0-97836 GCF_040689105.1 Meridianimarinicoccus marinus | reverse complement strand
TCACCCCGCTGCAACACGCCAAGGCGCGCGGCTTTGGCGAAATGGTGGACCGGCTGGAGCAGGACAACTGATCCGCAGGGATGGCGCTTCGGCCATCCCTGCGGACCGGGGAGGCTTGGCCCATTGCGTCGGCGCCTATTCAGCCGGCACGACGGCGGACAGTTTCTCGGCCGCGTCCTGCACCTCTACAAGCGCGCCGGTTCGCGTGATGCGAAAGGCAACATCGGGCCGGTTGGGGACCGTGAAGGTCACGACGTCCCCGTCCCTCAGCCCGAGGCGGAGCCGTGCGGGAAGGTCGTCGTCGGTCCCGTCGACAAATGTCGCCACCACGTCAAGATGCGCGTTCATGTCGATATAGTAGGCCACCAGATCGACGCCGCCCTGGTGGATCGACGCCGCCTGCGCGGCCTTTTCCAGCCGGATGGACTCCGCTGCCGCAGGCAAGGCGACGCAGCACGCAAGCGCCAGACCGGCGATTTTCGGAAGCTGGGTCTGAAGGATTTCGGGTGTCATGGTGTTTCTCCTGTCATAGCGTTTCGGAAATGGTCCGGGACGGCGGCAAGGCCGACACGGGCCGAGGCGCGTTCAACGCGATGTACAAACGCATGGGGCGGACGCACCGGAACGGCCGGATTGTCCTGACGGCACACCTGTGAGGAGGCCTGCGAAGGCAGGGAAACCTGTCTGCGATTTCGGCAACGGGCGCTTCCGCAGTATACTGCCTGGGAACCGCAACGGTCCGCGCCATCGCAATGATTGCCAGCGCCTTCATCAATGCCTCCTCACCGTTGGGTGCCGTCTTTCGACCCTGGGCAGGAAGGCAGGGCATCGTCCTGAAACCGGAGCCGAAAATTGTTGAAAATTCCTGATCCGGGCTTTCAATTCCACAAGGACATCCGCCTTTTCAGCGGGTTACGCAGGATTTGCCGCTTGGGCCGCCCGGTTGTGAAATTCCGGGGCGCCGCGCATGCTTGCAGGGCGGCGCAGGGTTCTCTCGGCGCGCGGGCTGAATATCGAAGCGTGCTCCGATGACATCGAAAACCGGAAATGTGGGTCTTGGCGATATGCGGTTCGATCCGGACCGCCGGGTGATTCTCGGGCGGGACGGGCAAACGGTTGCGCTGCGCCCGCAATCGCTGGACGTGTTGTCGGTTCTGGTGGCCCATGCGGGCGAACTGGTGTCGAAAGACGACCTCATCGCGGCGGTCTGGAAAGATCTCAACGTGACCGACGACAGCCTGGCGCAATGCATCTCGGATGTCCGGCGGGCGATTGGCGATGACCGCAGGGCCATCCTGCAGACCGTGCCGAAGAAAGGCTACCGGCTGGTCGCGAGCGCCGAAAGGACCGTGTCGGGCGCGCCTGCCCGGCCCTTGGGGCGTCTCATGATCGGCGCGCTGGCGGCCATCGCAATCCTGGTTCTGGGCATCTGGCAGTTCAGACCCGCACCGATCCAATCATCGCCGCTGTTCCAGACGCTGGTTGCGCCGCAGGTCACCCGCACCGAGCCGTCGATCGCCGTGCTGCCGTTCGAAAGCATCGAAGACAGCGCCCGCTGGACGCGGCTGGGCCGGGGACTGGCGGCGGATATTGCCAGTGAACTTGCGCTGAACGAATGGCTATACGTCACGGTTCCAGAGTCGCTGATGAACGTGGCCTTCGGGGCGATCCCCGACGGACCCACGCTGGATATCCAGTTTGCCCTGTGGGGAACGATCCAGGCGCAGGGCGATGAAATTCGCATCTCGGCCCATCTGACCGACACCGCAACCCGCGAGATCCGCTGGTCCGAAAGCTGGACAGCCCCCCAGGAAGACATCTTTGCCGTGCAGGACCGCATCGTCGCCCGGATTGGCGCCAGCCTTGCCAGCGCCTATTCCGGGGCGATTGCCCAGGCCGGTCTCAGGCAGGCGCGGCGCAAGCTCACCACCAACCTCGATGCCTACGAGCATTACCTGATCGGCTTCGAACAATTGCACCGGTTCAAGCTGGAGGAGCTTCCCGATACGATCGCGCATCTTGCAAAGGCCGTCGAATTTGATCCGGAGTTTTCCGGGGCGCTGGTGACACTCTCCGTGGCGCAGATCATCCAGTCGGATCACGCCGAGGGAGAGGAAGCCCGGCGTCTGTTCGATGCCAGCCAGGAGGCCGCCTATCGCGCCTATGCCATCGACCCGAACAATCCCAATGTGCTGTGGAACCTCGCGCGGGCCTATGCGCTGGACGGTCAGCTGGAGATCGCGGCGGCGACCTTGCGGCGTGCAGTCCGGACCGCGCCGAACAATGCCGACGTTCTGATCATCTCGGCGGGCTACAGCAGCCTTGCCGGGATCGCCGGGGACGAGGCCCTGTCCTGGGCCAGACGCGCACTCGACCTCAACCCGTTGGCACCGGCTTGGTGGTACACCGATCTGGGTACTGCCGCTTTTGGGGCGGGTGATTACCAACTGGCGCTGGACAGCATGAGGCGCGCACCCTCTGGAAGCAACTCGCGGTGGCTGATCACCGCGTTGGCCAATGTGTATCTGGGCAACCTGCCCGAGGCGCAACGCGCAGCCGCCAGGTTCCGGGAACTGGCCCCGCACCTGTCCATCGAGCAATTCCTGGGCGGGTCCGAGGCCGAACGCCCCGATTTTCGCGACAGCTTTGCCGCCGCGCGGACGCTGGGCCTGCCGATCACGCGGGATGACCTCCTTGTCGCCAACGGCTCTGCCAGCGCGGCGGCAGGAGACGGGCATGGACAATGACGGGATTCCAAACCCCGGCGGAACCCTTTAGGGTCGGGACAAAACTCCGGGAACCGAACCTGACATGCGCCTGCTCTTTCTCAATCCGAACACCAGTACATCCATGGCCGAAACAATGGCGGCCGAGGCGCGCCGGATCGCGGCGCCGGGAACGCAGATCGACGTGCATTCTGCCGGGTTCGGGTCCAGCTATATCTCGACGCGCAGCGAGGCGGCGGTGGCGGGGCACGCGCTGTTGTCCTCCATCGCGGCGCATTACGATGGCCATGACGCCATCATCGTCGGTGCCTTCATCATCCCGGCGGTCAGCCAGGCCGCCAAGGAATTTGCGCCAGTCCCGCTGATCGCCACCGGCGAAGCGGGCCTTGCAACCGCCCAGCTTCTGGGACCACGCTTTTCGATCCTGTCGATCGGGGCGCCCGCCCGCAAGATGACCTTCGAACTGGTCGAGGCGCTTGGCCAGTTGCCCCGGTTGGCCAGCATCCGGGACATGGGCGTGAGCGGCACGGACCTGGTCGATCGGCAGCAGGCCGCCGATGACACGGCGGTGGCCCTGGCCCTAGACGCCATCGAGACCGATCTTGCCGATGTTATCGTTCTGGGCGCCGGGTCGATGGAGGGCATGGCCGACCGCATCCGCGACCGGATCCCGGTGCCGGTGGTCTCGCCGGTGGCAAGTGCCGTGATCATGGCCGAAGGTCTGGTCCGCATGGGACACCGGAAACCCACGGCGGGGGCTTTTGCCGGTCCAGAGGGCATCGCGATGACCGGGCTGGATCCCGCCCTGTCGTCCTTTTTCAGCCGCCGGGATTAACCGCCGCGAAGCCGCGCAGTCAGGGCGGCCCCGACGCCACGGGCTGCATCCGACCGCACCGGACCGAAGGTCCCGGTCGCGGGCGTGCGCCAGCCACAGGTCAGGGCCGTTTCCAGCATGGAGATGGCATAGGGCACCGGCGGGACGACCGGCACCGGAAGATGCGGGGCAACCCTGGCGGCGATGCCCGAGAAGGCCGCGCCGCCCAGGATCAGAACATCCGCATCCTCGGTCTCGACCGCCTGCATCCCGGCGGCGATCACCGCCGCATCCGCGCCTTCGGGGTCGGCGGCAAGATCGGTGCCGCTGAGCGGCAGGCGCTGGATCGACACCACATCGGAGCGCGCGCCCAGATCGTGCAGGATCTCTTCGTTCATCCCGCGTGCGCGCGACCCGATGCCGATCAGCCCGATCCGCCGCCCGAACAGGCGCGCGGCGCTGAACCCCGCCTCGGGCAGCCCCACGACCGGCACCGGCAGCAGCTCTTTCACCGGTTCGGCTAGGCCCGGACAGAAGGCGCCCACGACGACCGCATCGACGTCGCCGGCCGCATCGGCCACCAGATCGAGCAGCGCATGGGCGGCCAGCGCGGCCTCGGCGCGGGTGGCGATATAAGAGACGCCGAAGGTGGCGTTGCCGCCAATGATCTCGGTCCCGGTACGGCAGGTGGTGCGCGCTTCTTCGACCATCAGGGCGGTCATTTCGGCGGACATGTTGGGATTGGCGATCAGGATGCGCATGCGGTGCCCTCTAGACGAATTTGTCGGGATCGGCATGAACTGCCGCTGCGATGTCTGCCGCAGGGGCCACCCAGACCCGGTCGCGCAGGCCGTGCAGATGGGTCAGCACCCGGCGCAATTGCCGGATCCGGAACGGCTGCCCGATGATGTTGCCGTGCAGCGCCAGGCCGAAGACCAGCGGCGCGGGGCCGGGCTGGTCCAGCATCTCGTCGATCTGGTCGATCGCCATATCGGCGAACTCCGCCGCGCTGGCCTGCCGCCCGATGATCGCGGTGCTGTCGTTGATTTCCTGCGAATAGGGCAGCGCCAGCAGCCGGCCGCTGCGGGTTGTCAGCCAGATCGGTTGGTCGTCACAGCAGAAATCCAGCAGGTAGCGATAGCCGTCCTCTTGCAGCAAGTCCGGGGTAATCCGCGTTTCCGCCAGCCAGGGCGACAGCCAGCCCTGGGGTCGCTGGCCGCTGGCCTCGGCGATGCGCGCCGTCACCTCTGCGATCACCACCGCTTCTTCCTCGGCACTGCAGTCCGCCAGGCTTTCGGAATTGCTGCGCCCATGCGCGGCGATCTCGTGCCCGTCGGCCACCATGCGGGCCACCAGATCGGGCGCCGCGTCACAGACCCGGGAGTTGAGCAGGATCGTCGCCGGGGTCGCGGTCTCGCGGAACAGATCCAGCAGCCGCCAGGCGCCGACCCGCGTGCCGTAGTCGCGCCACGAGGTGTTCAGGACATCCGGTTGCGGCATGCCCGGCACCAGATCTTCCACCAGCCCCTCGCCATAGCTGTATTGCTCGACATTCAGGGCCAGATAGACGGCCAGCCGCCGGCCGCCGGGCCAGGTTGCCGCGGGACGGCTGGAGATTGCGGTGTAGCTGTATCGGGGTGTGAAACTCATGGGTGTGTGCCCTTTTCAAGCCATCGGGTGAACCCCACATCGGTGCGGCTCGCGCGCAGGTACATGTCGCGGTAATGCGGCTCCAGCCGGGCGGCGGCGGCCCGCGCGGTTTCCAGGGCCGGGGCATGTTCGCGGGCCAGTTCCCGCGCCTGCGCGAAGAGCTCGGCCTCGTCGATGCCGCGGACCTTGCCGTCTTCCATGACCACGCGCCCGGCCACGATGGTGCGCCGAACCGAACCGCCATCCTCGCAATAGACAAGCTGGCGGGCGAGATCGTTCAGGGGTGTGAAATTGATCTGTGACAGGTCCAGCATGGCAATGTCAGCGGCGTATCCCGGCATGATCCGCCCGATCGTCTGCTGACGCCGCATCGCCCGTGCTCCGCCCAGGAAGGCACAATCCAGAATTTCCTGCGCGGTGGGCCAGCGCCGATAGTCGGGGTCGGTGATGTTATGGACCAGCCCCGCCGTCTTGATCGCGCCCCAAAGGTTGATGCCGTCGTCGGCCAGCGCCTCGTCGGTGCCCAGACAGATGGGGATATTCCGGTCGCTGAGCGCACGGAACGGCATGATGCCGCTGCCCAGCCGCAGGTTGCAGACAGGGTTGTGCGCGATGCAGGCACCGGCATCCGCGATCAGGTCCATGTCGGGTTCATCCAGCCAGATGCCGTGGATCAGGTTCACCCGCTCGTCCAGCATGCCAAGATCGTGGATGTAGCGCACGAGGGATTTGCCCAGAACCTCCTGCCCGAACACCCGCTGCACGCGGGTCTCCAGCATGTGCACATAGAAGGGCACATCCCATTCCCGGCTCAGTTGCGAAAGCGCGGCCATATAATCCTGCGTCACGCGGTGCGGCGCCGAGCAGGAGACGGCGGCCCCCAGCCTGCCATCCTTGGCCCCCGACCAGCGGGTCAGAAGGTGGCGGTAGAGGTCCAGAAGCTCGGCCCCGGTCTGGCGCGGGGCGGCCTCCATCCGGGCCTTTTCCCCGGCCGGGAGCAGATCGGCAAGGAAAGGATACTTGGCGTATTCCACCACATTCGGCTGATCCAGCGCCACCGTCGCCCGCATCCCCGAAGCGGCATAGGCGCCCATCAGCGCGTCGATGGCGTCGGGGTCCGGCCCCGGCACGAAGAACGCGTCATCCTGCACCGAGGTGATGCCCCGCTTGAGCATCTCGACCGCCCCCAGCAGCGTGCGCACCCGCACCAGTTCGGGCGGCGGCGGCACATCGCTCAGGGGCGGCACCTCGTAGAGCATGAAGATTTCCAGCGGCAGGCTGTCGAGCATGCCCTTCATCAGGTTGGCGGGCGAATGGAAATGCGCGTTGATCAGACCGGGCATGGCCAACTGTCCGGCGCCGTCGATCACGGGCACCCCCTCGGGCGCCACCAGATCGGGCCCGACTGCGGAAATCATGCCGCGTTCGATCAGGATGTCGGCACAATCCAGATCCCTGCGGGTTTCGTCGAAGGTCAGGACGCGGGCCCCACGGATGAACAGGTTACCGGTCATCTCAGTCCGCCATCAGCTTGGGCAGCCAGGTGATCAGCGGCGGCCAGGTTGTCATAAGTACGACCAGCCCGAGGATCGCCAAGAAGAAGGGCAGCACGCCACGGATCACGTCGGTCAGTTGCCCCGCCTTGCGGACCCCCTGCACCACGTAAAGGTTCATGCCCACGGGCGGCGTCAGCAGCGCCAGTTCGCACATGATCACCACGAACACCCCGAACCACAGCGGATCGAAGCCAAGGGCGATGACGATGGGAAACAGGATCGGCACCGTGGTGATCATCATCGCCAGCGCGTCCAGAAAGCACCCCAGGACCAGGTAGAACACCACGAGGCAGGCGATCAGCAGCATCGGCGGCACGTCCAGCCCGCCGACGAAGCCGGAAATCAGCGCCGGGATGCCCAGCAGACCAAGCGTGAAATTCAGGAAGAAGGCCGCGGTGAGAACCAGCAGGATCATCGCGGTAATGCGGACCGTCGCGAACAGGCTGGCGTGCAGCATCTTGCGGTTGAAGGTGCGGTTCATCATCGACAGCCCCAGCGCGGCAACCACACCGACCGCCGCCGCCTCGGTGGGCGTCGCCCAGCCGGCGTAGATCGAGGCGATGATGATGGTGAAGATGACCACCGGCGCCACCAGATCCTTCAGGCGCGCGATCCGGCCGCTGCGGTCGGGGTCGGGACGCGCGCCGCTGCCGGCCAATTCGGGCCAGATCAGCGCGGCCACTGCGATGGTCAGCATGAACATCAGCGCCAGCAGCAGCCCCGGCACCATGCCGGCGATGAACAGCGCGCCAATGGATGTTTCGGTGATCGCGCCATAAATGATCAGGTTGATCGACGGTGGGATCAGGATGCCCAGCGTCGCACCCGAAGCGATGGATCCGGCCACCCATTTCTCGTCATAGCCCTGCGCGCGAAAGGTCGGGAAGGCCACGGTGCCGATGGTCGCCGCCGTCGCGACCGACGAGCCGGAAATGGCGGCAAACATGGCCGAGGACGCGATATTGGTGTGCAGCAGCCCGCCGGGCAGCCAGCTCAGCCAATCAGCAAGCGACCGGTACATGCGCCGGGCCACATCGCTGTGGACCAGGATCTCGCCCATCAGGATATACAGCGGGATCGCGGTCAGGATGAAACTGTTCTGCTCGGCCCACATCATGTTGCCCAGCGGGGCGAACATCGACGGCCCGAAGCCCGCGAGAATGCCGATCAGGGCGGTCAGCATCATGACGCTGGCCACATGCAGACCGGTCAGAAGGAAGGCCAGCATGCAGGCAAATCCAACGGCGATTGTGACGATGTCGATCATTGGGAAGCCTCCCCGGTGCTGTCGGCCAGCGCCTCGTCGATTTCCTCGTCAAGGGACGGCGGTCGCAGCGCGGCCTCCAGCCCGGCAAGATCGCCCTGGCGCCAGAGCTGTACCGCGCGCAGCAGCACCAGACCGGAACACAGGGCAAACACCCCGAACCCCGCCAGCCACAGCGTTTGCGGGATCCACAGCGGTGTCTGCAGCGGCGAATTGGCGATCGACCCATAGGTCAGCGTCTCGCCCAGGGCCCGCCAGGCGTTCCACAGCAGGAACAGCGCGAGGCCGAACAGCACCGCCGCTGCTGCCAGATGCAGGATACAGCGGGCCCGCAGGGGAAGTCTCGACAGGGCGAAATCCACCCGCGTATGGGCCCGGTGCAGGGCCGCGTAGCCAAAGCCCAGGCTCGCGGTCAGGGCCAGCATGTAGCCGCCCAGTTCATCAACTCCCTGGAAGGAATGGTTGAACAGCTTGCGCGCCACGATCTCGGCCGCAGTAAGGAGCGCCTGAAGCACCAGAAGATAGCCCGCCGCCAGGGCTGCGCCGTCCACCAGACGGCCGGCAAGGCCATAGGACGGTTCGGTTTCGGGGACGGATCCGGTCATGTCAGACGCTCCTTGCTTGGCTTACTCGGGAATGGTCACGCCGCGCGCCGCGCCGACGGTCTCGTTCCAGACCGCCGTGCAGCCGGGATAGCTGGCTTCGCAGCGGGCCGCCCAATCGGGCAGGACCACTTCGACCGACGCCTGCTGGACCTTCGCGATATCGGCCTCGGACACATCGACCAGCGCCAGCGAGAATTTCTCGTGATCGGCGCAGGTGTCCTGCCCGGTGTTGCAGGCCAGCGCGTCGCCGTTCAGGGCGACAGCCGTGGCCCATTGCGACTCTTCGATGGCCTTGAAGGCGGTGGCAACGCCGTCCTGCTGCGCCGGGCTCAGCCCGTTCCACCAGTCCAGGCTGGCCACATAGCCCTGCACCGAGCCGGAGACCGACAGCGGCAGCTGGTGCGTGGTCACTTCAGGCCATTTGCCGGTATTGCCCGAGGTCGGCGAGGTCACGCCGCAGCTGGCCACCTTGCGTTGCAGGGCCGGGTAGACTTCCGGGAACGACAGGGTCACCGGCGTCGCGCCGAGGCTTTCCAGCAGCGCCGACATCGACGGCGTGAAGCTGCGCACCTTGAGACCGTTCAGATCATCCAGGCTGGTGATCTCTTCGTTGCAGTAGAACACCTGCGGGCCGAACGGCCAGAGCGCCAGAACCTTGGCGCCGAACTTGTCCTGCAGACGCGCGTCAAAGGCCTCGCGGTAGGCGTCCACCGCGACGCGCAGGCTGTCCATGTCGGTCGAAACGCCGATCAGGTCCAGCCCTTCGAGGAAGGCGTCATCGCGTGAGGCGGTGCCGATCTGGATGGTGGTCACGTCGAAGGTGCCCGCCCGGGCCAGGCGCAGGCCATCGGCGGTGCTCAGGCCAAGGGCCTTGTATTCGTTGACGCTCACATCGATGTCGAGCGCCTCGTCGGCGGCCAGCGCGTCAAGCCCGGCCATTTCGTTGGGGTACTGCTTGGCCGTGGGCAGGAACTGGCTGAGAAACCGCAATTGTTCGGCGGCAACCGGGGCGGCGGCAACCGCCAGCAGTGCGGACAGGATCAGGGGTTTGGGGTTCATCAGGGGATCTCCGGGTTGGATGGGTTGGGTGGATCAGCTGCGGGCGATCTGACGCCGAAGCGCGTCGGACAGCCCGGTCGAGGGTTTTTCGGGAGGCCGGCGAAAACTGCCCGCCGAGGCGCCTTTGGGGCAGAGCCGCGCCAGGGTTACCGCCTGAAGGACAGCCGTTTGCACCGGGTCCAGCAGTACCGCGGGCACCTCGTCGCGCAGCGTTGCGGCCATTCCGGCCAGCGGCGCGCCCGACAGGATCACCACATCGGCCCCGGCCGCGACGGCGCGCCCGCATTGCGCGATCAGGGGGGCGCGAAGGTCAGCGTCGATCCGGTCGATGGCCCCCAAGGGCACATCCGGGGTGAAGACCCCGGCATAGCGCGCGGTCAGTTGGGCCTGCCGCACCTGTTCGTCGTACCAGGGCGCAAGGTTCGGCGTGAAGGTGACAAAGGCAAAGCGCTGGCCCAGCATGCAGGCGCTGAGCATCGCGGCCTCGGTCATGCCGGTCACCGGCAGGTCGAACAGCTCGCGGGCGGCCAGCAGGCCGGGATCGCCAAAGGCGGCTATGGTCAGGGCATCGACGCCGGACTGATGGCGGGCGATGGTCTCCAGCACGCCTGCGCCGGCAATCTGCGCCTCGGCCCGCGACGAGATATAGGGAAAGCCGGTCTCGGCGGTGGTGGCGATCAGCTCGACATCCGGGGGCAGAACCTGCCGCGCGGTCTTGGACAGGCGCTCGGTCAGCGCCTGGGTGGTGTTGGGATTGATCAGCAGCAGCCGCATGGATCAGTAGCCCATCGCATGGGGCAGCGTCGTGACGATGCCGGGAAAGATCATGCACAGCAGCAGCAGAACATACATGGCCACGATGAACGGCCAGCTTTCGCGCACCAATGTGCCCATCTCGACCTTGGTGATGCCGCAAACCACGAAGAGGATAACGCCCACTGGCGGGGTCAGCATGCCGATCACCAGGTTCAGCACGAAGACGAAACCGAAGTGCAGCGGATCGATGCCGTATTGCAGGGCAATCGGGTGAAACAGCGGCACCAGCATGATGTAGGCGGCATTCGATTCCAGGAACATGCCGACCACCAGCAGCATCAGCGCGATCAGGCACATGAAGACAAACGGGCTGTCGGTCAGGCCCTGCAGCAGCGCGGCCAGTTTGAACGGCAGCATGTCGATGGTGAACAGGAAGGTGACGGTCGAGGCGAAGGCGATCATGGCGCCGACCACGGCGGTGGTTTTGGCAGCGGTCAGAAGCACCTCGGGCAGATCGCGGATCTTGAGTTGCTTGGTGACGAAGAACCCCAGCAGCAGCGCATAGCAGCAGCCGATGGCCGCGCCCTCGGTCGGGGTAAAGGCGCCGAAAACGATGCCGCCGATCACCCCCACCGGCATCATGAAGATGATCAGGTTCCGGCGCATCTGGTGCAGGATGTTGGACAGGGTAACCCGCTGCCCGGAAATCGGATAGTCGCGCCACCAGGAAATCAGCCAGCACAGGCCCATCAGGGTCAGGAACAGCAACAGGCCCGGCAGCACGCCCGCCATGAACATGCCGCCCACCGAAACGCTGGACCCGGCCATGAAGGCATAGACGATCATCGCGCCGGAGGGCGGGATGATCGGGCCAAGGTTGGCCGCCGCCGCCACGATCCCCGACGAGAAGCCAAGCCCGTATTGCTTCTTCAGCGAGGGCACGAGCGTCGAGGACAGCGCCGAGGCATCGGCCACCGCCGCGCCCGAGACCGAGGCCAGCCCCGCCCCGGCGATGATGGCGACCTGCGCCAGCCCGCCCCGGACCCGCCCGATGAAGGCGTTGGCCAGATCGACAAGGCGATCCATGATCCCGGCCTTCAGCATCAGCTCGCCGGTCACCATGAACAGCGGGATCGACATCAGCGGAAAGGAATTGACCGAGTTCATCAGGCGCGTCGACAGGATGCTCAGATCGAAGCCCGCCACCATCAGCCCCGCCAGGGCCGAGACGCCCAGCGAGAACGCCAGCGGCATGCCAAGCAGGGCGAGGCAGAGAAACAGCAGGATGACAAAAAGGCTCATGACGGCAGCTCCGGGTGCGTTTGCGGATCCGGTGGGGTGGCGATGGCATGGCCGACCGGCCAGATCGCCAGGACAATCAGGTGACAGGCGGTGTGCAGCGCGCCGAAGATCACCGGGAAGAAGAAGACGCTGGAGGTCATGTTCAGCGACCCGAGCCGCTCCGACCAGGTGGTCGCCGCGACGCGGATTGTGGCGACGAACACCACCAGAAGCATGGCCGCGGCCAGCAGTGCCATCACGCGCGCCAGCCCTTTGCGTACCCGTGGCGGCAGCCGTCTGGTGATCAGGTCGATGCCCACATGGGCACCGTCGCGAAGGCCCAGCGGGATCGCCAGGAACACCGTGGCGACGAAGGTCAGACGCGACACCTCGTCGGCCCAGTCGATGGAGTCGTTGAACACATAGCGCATGATCACCTGCGCCGAGACGATGCTGACCATCACCGCCATGCAAGCGATCACCACGAGGCGCGCACCTGTATCGATGCGCGCCAGGGCCGAGAGAGCGATCCGTTCCATGGCATTCCCTCTCGATTGCATTTTATTGGCCTGCGAGCAGTTCGGCCACGTCCGGCGACAGCGAAGCCTTGGCTTCGGCGGCGACAGGCGCGGTGGTTTCGCGCAGGGCTGCTGCGAATTCCGGTGAGACTTCGGTGTAGACCATGCCGTCGGCGATCAGCTTGTCGAGCGCTGCCGCGTCCTGTTCCGCCGCCAGCGTGCGCTGGAAGTCGATGGCCTTGTCCATTGCCGCCAGCACGGCTTCCTGATGCTCGGGGCTGAGGCTTTCAAACCGTTTCTTGTTGGCCACCACCGAGATGAAGTCGAAGAAGTGGTTGGTGTTGGACACATGCTTCTGCACTTCGGCATAGCCGGCCACATCGATGATCGAGAACGGGTTTTCCTGCCCGTCGATGACGCCCTGTTCCAGCGCGGAGTACAGCTCGTTCACGTCCATCGCGACAGGATTCGCCCCCAGCGCGCGGAAGGTGGCCAGGTGGGTCTCGTTGGGCTGCAGGCGGATCTTCAGGCCGTCGATGTCGGCAATCCCGGTGATCGGGCGCACGTTGTTGGTCAACTGGCGAAAGCCCAGCTCCATATAGCCCAGCGACAGCATGGATTCGTCGGCCAGCTTCTCGTCAAGCTTGTCGCCCAGCGGTCCGTCGACGACGGCAAAGGCTTCGGCCCGGTCCGCGAACTGGAACGGCATGGAAACCGCCGCCAGGTCCGGCACGGTGCGGCTTAGGTAGGCCGAGCCGACCCAGACGATCTCGACCGCGCCCAGTTTCACGGCCTGCACGTTTTCCGCCGCACCGCCCAGCTGGCGGGCGGGAAACAGATCAACTTCGATCTCGCCGTTGGACAGCGCTTCGACTTCATCCTTGAAGACCTGCATGGCCTGGCTCGACGAATGCTCGGTCGCGAAGTTGCCCGCGACGCGGATCTTTTCGGCATGGGCCGCGACCGCGCTCAGCGCGATGACGGACCCGGCAAGAAGGGGGAGGAAGGGTTTCATGTGTCGTTCTCCATGGTTTTCTCTGTGACTTGGGCAGGTTTCGGTGACAGGCTGACAGGTCCGTCGGGCGTCCCGATGGCCTTGGCGATGCGCGCGCGGATCACCTCGGCGATCTGCGTCAGGTTTTCGGCGTGTTCCGCAGGCGGTTCCGCCTGCAGTCGCCGTTCGAAAGTTTCGAACAGATTGTCCAGGTCCGGAACATTGACCAGGGCCACGATGCAGGGATGCCCGAAGCGTTGGGCATAGGATGCATTCAGGCCGTCAAGCCGGGCCAGATCATCGGCCGCCAGCCGATCAAGGCCCAGGCGGCCCTGCTCCGATGTCGAGGCGTCCGTCATGGTTCCGTCGCGCGCCTCGCGACCGGCAAGGCAGGGATGGCGGCGAAACAATGCGGCCTGCTGTTCGGGCGGCAGCGACAGGATCGTGCCGACAAGGGCCGCCTCCAGATCCGAAACCGTCGCGAACGGGCGCTGCCGCTGGGCAACAGATACCAGTTCCGGCGAGTTCTCGATCAGCGGTTCGAGAAGGCGCGCGGCCTCTTCGGCACTGGCGGCGTTGATCTGATCGAGGCTGAACATCATGCAAGGCATCCGCAGGTTTCGGGCTGTCTGCAGAAAGCATGGCGCAGTCCTTCGTTGCCATCTATGATATTTTCGGGCATGTAACGTTCTAATAATTAGGATGCTGATGATGGCGCTTCACCTGGTCCCCCGCGGAATGCTCTATGTCGAGGCCGTCGCCGAGGCCGGCTCGATCCAGGCGGCGTCCCGCGAAATCGGCATCGCGGCTTCGGCCATCGACCGCCAGATCGTGCTTCTGGAACAGCGTCTCGGCGTTCAGCTTTTCGAACGCCAGCGCAGCGGCATGTCGCTCAGTCCGGCGGGCGAACAGTTTCTGGCGCTGACCCGCCGCTGGCGATCTGACGAACGGCAGATCTGGTCCAGTATCAAGCAGATGCAGGGTCTTGAGCTTGGCCACGTCCGGCTGCTGGCGATGGACAGCATGGCCAACGGGGTGATCCCGCGACTGATCGGCAAGCTGTTCGAAAACTACCCCCGCGTGCAGCTTGATATCGAGTTCACGACACCGGACAGCGTCACCGATCACCTGACCAAGGGCGAGGTCGACATCGCCCTGGCCTTCAACATCAAGCCGCATCGCGATCTGCACATCATGTGGACGACGGATCTGCCGCTGGGTTGTCTCGCTGCCCCCGATCATCCGGTCGCCCAGAAGCCCGAAATCCGTCTTTCCGAGGCGATCCGGCACCCGGTGGCAATGCAAAGCCGCTCGCTGGCGATTCGCAGATTGCTGGAATCCAAGCATGGCTGGATCTTCTCCGAACTGCGCCCCCCGGTTGCGACAAACTCGCTTCAGCTGGTCAAGCATCTGGCGGTTTCGGGGTCGCATGTCGCCATCACATCGGAACTGGACGCCGCCCCCGAATTGATCGACGGGAGCCTTGTGTTCGTGCCGGTGATGGACCGCAATGTCATGGCCCAGACCGCAAGTGTCGTCATCAGCACCCGGCGCAGCCTGTCACAGATTGGCCGCAAGGTCGGGGAACTGGTCTGCGACGAGTTGGAACAGATGCTCGCGGACGTCCGGCGTACCGACACCCAACCGCCCCCTGCGTGACGGCACGGGACCCACGGCGGATTCTTCCGAAATCGGCGTTGGCGGAACGCATCAGGAATTCCGGTCGCATCGTCCTGTGCGAAGAAACCGATCAGGCCAGGGAGCAGGGCAATAGCCTCTCTCCGTTTTCCCCAAATCAGGATTTGACCCATGAGATTTGAAAGGACCCATCATGAAGGAAGATGTCTATGACCGCATAACCAACCGTATCGTCGAAAGCCTGGAGGCCGGTGTCAGGCCCTGGCTGAAACCCTGGAACGCCGCGCATGCCGCGGGCAAGATCACCCGGCCCTTGCGCCACAACGGCCAGCCCTATTCCGGGATCAACGTGTTCATGCTGTGGAGGAAGGCCGAAGCTGCCGGATATTCCGCGCCAATCTGGATGACCTTCCGCCAGGCCCGCGAGCTGGGCGGACATGTCCGCAAGGGCGAGAAAGGTGCCCTGGTCGTCTATGCCAACAAGATTACCAAAACCGAAGCGGACAACGAAACCGGCGAAGACTCGACACGCACGATCCCCTTCATGAAGGGGTACACCGTGTTCAGCGTCGAGCAGATCGACGCGCTGCCCGCGCATTGCTACGCCAAGGCCGCAGAGCCGGTGCTGGACCCGGGGGCGCACCTGGAGCCCGTGGAAGCCTTCCGTGCTGCGACTGGAGCGGATGTGTCCCATGGCGGCAATCAGGCGTTCTACATGCCCTCCCAGGACCGGGCACAGATGCCCCCGTTCGAGTTCTTCCGTGATCCGGAAAGCTACTATGCCACGCTACTGCACGAGACCGTGCATTGGACCAAGCACATGTCCCGCCTTGAGCGTGACTTTGGCCGCAAACGCTGGGGCAATGAGGGCTATGCCATGGAAGAGCTTGTCGCGGCGTTCCTCTCCGCCGATCTCGGGATCACCCCGGACATGGGTCGGATGTCCCGGCCTCCTTCCGCCCTGGTGGTGATGTTGCCGATCTGCCAGTCGCTTTCGACCATCATCGCGGCCTGTCCCCGTGCAAATTCCTTCACGTTGGTCGGATTGGCGAGGTCCATGATCTGCGCGGCCCCGCTGCCTGCCTGGTAGAGGTCAAGGATCGCGGACAACCCGCCGATGCTCGCCTCGGACGCGAATTCGCTTCAGCTTTCGTCCTCGCTGACATAGCGCCCGCCGTTCGACAGCATCAACGGGAAGATCAACATGATCTCCGGCGAAGAGGTGAACCCGTAGTTGCCAATTTCGGGGTCGTTCAGTTCCCTGACAAGAGACTGGAATTCATCGAACGTCAGCGTCGGATCGGGCACATCCACGCCCTGCGCCTCGAACACCTTGTGTTTGATGTAGAAGACGTAGGGAGCAATTCCGTAGCTCAGCCCGTAGACCTCTCCGTCCAGAAACAGCCCTTCATGCGCCGCCGGATAGAAATCAGCGACGTCGACGTCAGGCGAGCCCTCGATGTGCGGTGTGATGTCGAGCGGCAGATCGTTCTGCGAATTGTTCGCCAACTGGAGGTGGCGCAGCGAAACGGAGTCGGGCGCGGTGCCGGTTGCAAACTGCGTGGTCAGCTTGTCCCGGTACGAGCCTCAGGGTGCGGTCTCGACGGAGATTGGGATGTCCGAGTGCTTCTCGGTGACGAGCGCAGCCAGTTCATTCCAGATCTCGGCCTCGTCCGGGTTGGAGGTCCAGATGCCCCACCTCAGCTCTACTGCGCCGGCACTGCCGGCGGCGCTAGGTTCCATCGCGTACGCAGCGACAGACATGCCGATCGACCATCTGGGTGGGGGTCGAGATCGACGAGGCCAAGCTGGGCGACCCCGCCCCGGTCAGCGAGATGGGCTGCCCCCGCCTGCGCCGCCCGGACGGGGCCGTCGCGAACTGGTGAGCGGTGCCGGTGCGGGCTCACTCTAGGTAGAACACCTGCTCCATCCCGGCCCACCACTCGCCCTCGGCTCGGGTCTCCAGCGCGCGCTGCATCGGCCCGCAGACGGCCCACCATTCCTGGGTGACCTCGTCTTCGGCGATGGCGGCCATGTCCGCCTCGAAATCGGTGCCGACATAGTCCCAGTAGCCAAACATCAGGTTCTCGGGCTCGCGCAGGAAAATCGAGTAATTGGTGATGTTCGATGCCTTGAGCCGCCCCAGAACGCCGGGCCAGACGGCGGCGTGCAATTCCTTGTATCGCGGAATGTCGGCCGGGTTGATGCCGATGACGAAACCCATGCGCTGTGCCATGTGCAGTCCCTTGCCTGTCAGTTGATGCCGTAGAACCGGGCAGCCGTGCCGCCGCGAACCTCGGCCTGCTCGGGCGCGGGCAGATCCGCGATCAGCCAATCGGCCGTCTGCGCCCATGTGGCGTAGTCGCTGGCAAGTGTGACCACCGGCCAGTCGCTGCCGAACATCACCCGGCCCGCGCCGAAGGCGTCCAGCACATGCGCCGCGAAGGGGGCGAGGTCCCCGGTGGTCCAGCCCGGCCCCGCCTCGGTGACTACGCCCGACAGCTTGCACCAGACATTGTCCCGCGTGGCCAGCCTGCCGATCCCGTCCGCCCAGTCCGCATCCGGCGCAACGCCGCCGCCCATCACGGGCTTGGCGATGTGGTCGATCACGATGGGCAGGCCGGGATACCGACCCGCGAGCTTGTCGATCACCGGCAGGTGCCGGGGCTGGATCAGGGCATCGAACCGCAGGCCCGCCGCCTCCATGTGCGCGAGAGTGGGGGCAGCCGCGTCCTGCAATATCCAGTCTGTCGCCTCGATGTTCTGGAGCATCGGCCGCAGCCCCTTCAGCCCCGGATCGGCGCGCAGCCGGTCGATGGTCGCGACGGCATCCAGCGCGGTCAGGTCGACCCATCCCACCACCCCGGCGACAAATTCGTTCCGCGCGGCGAGGTCCAGCAGGAACTCGGTCTCTGCCACCGTGTCCGTCGCCTGCACCAGGATCGTCCGGTTGATCCCAGCCGCCGCCAGCAACGGCGCCAGGTCACCCGGGCCGAAGTCGCGAAAGATCAGCGCAACGCTTTCGTTCGGCCAAGGATAGTCGCCGCGCGACAGGGTCCAGAAATGCTGATGCGCGTCGATCCTCACGCCGCGCCCTCCAGGTCGGACCAGAGCGCACCGGGCAGCTCCTCGCCGAACTGCGCCACGTTGCGCTGCAGCGAACTGACCTTGCCGGTTCCGATCAGGGTCGAGACCACCAGCGGGTGCCGGTCGGGAAACTGCAAGGCGGCGCTGGCCAGCGGCGTGCCATGGGCGGCGCAGATCGCCTCCAGCCGCGCGGTGTGGGCGAGGATGTCCTGCGGAGCGGGCGCATAGTTGTAATGCGCGCCCTCCACCGGACCGGTGGCAAGGATGCCGGAGTTGAAAACGCCGCCGATGACGAAGCGCACGCCATGCGCCTCGGCCATCGGAAACAACCGCACGCTGGCCGAACGGTCCAGCAGCGTGTAGCGCCCGGCCAGAAGGATCAGGTCGACGGGACTCCGGCCGACGAGCTCTTCGCAGATTTCCACCGTGTTCACGCCAAGGCCCACCGCACCGACGGCGCCCGAGGATTTCAGCTCTTCCAGCGCCCGGACCCCGCTGTCCAGAAGCTGGCCGCGATGCTCGGCCGTATCGGTGCCCGCGCCCGGGTCGCCGATGTCGTGGACATAGAGGATGTCGATCCGGTTGAGGCCAAGCCGCTGATAGCTGTCCTCCACCGACCGCATGATCCCGTCATAGGTAAAGTCGAAGCGCTGGCGGAACGGCAACGCGCTGTGAAAGCCGTTGATCTCCGCCGGCGGGTCCGCGTCCGGGGTAAGGATGCGGCCCACCTTGGTCGACAGAAGCCAGCCCTCCCGTCCGCGCAGGAACCGGCCCAGCCGATGCTCGGCCATGCCGTGGCCATAGTGCGGCGCGGTGTCGAAATAGCGGATGCCGGCGTCCCAGGCGGCCTCCAGCACGGCTTCGGCTTCGGCCTCGCTGACCGGACGGTAGAGGCCGCCCAACCCGCCAGTGCCGAAGGACAGTCGGTGTTCGGGTCTCAGCATCGCGGCTCTCCTCAGACGTGGCAGCCCGGCTCGGGGCCGCTGGCTGTCTTGTAGGTCAAAACGAATTCGGTGTGGCCCAGCTCCTCGGACCGGGTCCGCCCCCCCTGTCCCAGCGCCACGATCTTGTCATGGATTTCGTCGCCCACCTCGTCCAGCGTCGCCTCGCCGCGCAGGATGCGCCCGGCGTTCACATCCATGTCGGCAGCCATGCGGTCGTAGGTCTCGGGGTTGGCGCAGACCTTGACCACAGGAGAGATCGCCGACCCCACCACGGAACCGCGCCCTGTTACGAAGATCACCGCATGGGCGCCGCAGGCGATCAACTCGATGATCTCGGCGGTGTCGTTGATGTTTGGAAAGCCGAATTTCGGCGCGCCCTCCGGCACCACGTCCAGCAGGTAGAGCCCGCCCCCCGGGGCCTGTTGCGCGGGTTTGATGATCCCGCAGATCGGGCTGGAGCCGGACTTGACATAGGCGCCCAGCGACTTTTCCTCGATGGTGGACAGCCCGCCCAGGGCATTGCCGTTCGAGAAAGACCCGTAACCCATCTGCGCATAGTAACGGGCGGCCTTCTCGACCGTGGCGACGATGTCGGGCCGCAGGGCGGGGTCGCTCACCCGGTCCGCCATGATGTGCTCGCAGCCGATCAACTCCCCGGTTTCCTCGAAGATGCAGGTCGCCCCCTCGGTGACGAAGCGATCGAAGGCGCGGCCTGCCGCCGGGTTGCCCGTCAGGCCGGACGTGGCGTCCGAGCCGCCACATATCGTCCCGATCACCAGCTCGGAAGCGTCCATCGCCACACGCGGCGCCTCCGGCAGTGCGTCCACCTGGTCCGCGACCCAGGTTCGGCCTGCCTCGATGGCGGCGGCAGTGCCGCCGGTGGACTGGATGGTGACGAGGTTCACTGGGCGACCCGAGGCGCGCACCGCCTCGGCCAGCTCCTGCTTGCGGAAATTCTCGCAGCCCAGCGACACGAGTTGCACCGCCCCGACATTCGGGTGGGTGCACAGGGCCTCCATCATCTCCTGGCCGTAGTCCGAGGGAAAGCAGCCGGAAAAGCCGATCACCTGCACGTCGCTTTCGTCGAAGGGCCGGGCGATCCTGGAGCAGACGTGGTGGGCGCATTCCACCAGGTAGGCGACCAGAACGACATTGCGGATGCCCTTGCGCCCGTCGGCGCGGGGCCAGCCGGTCAAGGTGGCGGCGGTCATGCGTTTGTCCCCTCAATATCCTCGATCACAGTGTAGCGGCTGGCCAGGTTGTGCAGGTGCACATGCTCGCCCGGGGCGATGTCGCGGGAGGCTCGGCCGATCGGCGCGCCGTATTTGGTGACATCCTCGCCTTCCGCGATCGCGGTCAGGGCCAGCTTGTGGCCAAGGCCCAGGTCCCTGGGCGCCACCAGCCGGGTGCCGCCGACCTTGATGGACTCGCCTTCGGTGATCGCGCGGATCGCAACCACCACGTTGTCCGCAGGGTGCAGGTGCAACAGCCCCCCTGCCACCATGCCGGTCTGGTCGCTCATGACCCTTTCCTCCAAATGTCCCCGGATACTGTGTTAAATGCATAAAAAACTATTGACAAGACGCTGATTGGTTCTTTATCGATTTAAGACAGTTATTGCCGGTGGAAGCCGGTTACCTTGCGGTTCGGGAGAGCAGGCATGACGACACATCCGGTTCTCGAGGCCCGCGGCATATCCAAACACTACGGCGGCATCGTCGCGCTCGACAACGTCGACCTGACCCTGCACGAGGGCGAGGTGCTGGCGGTGGTCGGCGACAACGGCGCCGGCAAGTCCACGCTGATCAAGGCCCTGACCGGCGCGATCCCCCGGACCAGCGGCACCATCCGTTTCGACGGGCAGGAGGCGCAGATCGACAGCCCCACCGACGCCAAGGCGGCCGGGATCGAGACGGTCTACCAGGACCTGGCACTGGTCAACGAGATCCCGATCACCCAAAACGTCTTTCTGGGGCGCGAGATTGTCCGCGACGACTGGCTGGGCCGGATCTTCGGCGTGCTGGATTTCAAGCGCATGGACCGCGAGATCCGCGATCTCTTTGCCAAGCTCGACATCCGCATCACCGACATCTACCGCGACGCCCAGGCCTTTTCCGGCGGCCAGCGGCAGGCGGTGGCTCTTTCCAAGACAGTGATGTTCGGCAAGCGGGTGGCCATTCTGGACGAGCCCACCGCCGCGCTCGGTGTGCGCGAAAGCCAGATGGCGATGGACCTTGTCCGCTCGCTCAAGGACCACGGCCTGTCGGTCATCATGATAACCCACAACATGCAGCACGTGCTGAACTACTGCGACAGGGTCATGGTCCTTCGGCTGGGCCGGCTGACGGCCGTGCGCCGCGTCGACGAAGTGGACGGCGACCGGCTGGTCGGCCTCATCACCGGCACCATCGAAGGGGACGCGTAGGATGGCTGACGCCCAGAACAGCTCGACCGCGGTGTCCAACCCGGGCTCCACCTCGCGCAGCCTCGACCGGCTGATGCACGAATTCATGCAGATCTGGCAGGTGCTGGCGGCGCTGGCGCTGATCTACCTCGTCTTCTTCGTCCTCTCCCCGCCCTTCCGCAGCCTCGACACGCTGTTGTCGATCTTCGGACAGGCCTCGATCCTCGCGGTGCTGGCCTGCGGGACGACCGTGGTGCTGATCTCGGGGGGGCTCGACCTGTCAGTGGGGTCGATCTTTGCGGTGGTCGGCGTCTGCGTCGGCATCCTCCTGGCCGAGATGGAACTGCCGGTCTGGCTGGCCGTCCTTGCCGGGCTGGGCATCGGCGCAGCGCTGGGGGCGCTGAACGGGATCGTGCAAGTGGCGACCGGCGTGCCCGCCTTCATCGTCACCTTGGGCGGGCTGACCGCTTACAAGGGGCTGGCCGAGATTCTCGCCAGCGGGCGGGACCTGTCGCGCTTTCCCGATGCATTTCAGGCGCTCGGCTCCGGCTACGTCGTGCCCATGGGCATCATGTTCACCGCCGCCCTGCTGACGGGCCTGTTCCTGACCCGCACCCGGCTCGGCATCCGGGCCTTCGCCATCGGCGGCAATCAGGAGGTCGCGCGGCTCGCTGGCGTGCCGGTCAAGCGCAGCCGCGTCTATTACTACATGCTCGGCGGTCTGCTGGCCGCGCTCGCGGCGATCATGGAAGTGGCCAAGCTGAACTTCGCAATGCCGGCCCGCGGGCAGAGTTACGAGCTTTTTGCCATCGCTGCGGTTGTCATCGGCGGCACCAGCCTCTTTGGCGGGCGCGGTGGCGTCGGCAAGACGCTGATCGGCATGCTCATCATGCAGACCATAACCGTGGGCCTGTCCTACCTCGGCGTCGGCACGTCCTACCAGCGCATCGCCATCGGCATCATCATCATCGCCGCCGTCTATTGGGACGTCTGGCGCAGATCCACGCGGTAGACCGCCGCGACGGAAGGCCCCCGCAAGACGGGGCGCAACCACCCAGGGAGGAGACCCGACATGACACTGACCAACCTCAAGAGCGCGCTGGCTGCCGGCGCGCTGACGCTGGCCTCCGGCACGGCCGTGATCGCGCAGGACCTGCGCATCGCCTACACCGGCTATTCCACCGACAACACGTTCTGGATCGGCGTCGCCGATGCCGCCGCCGCCGAGGCCGAGGCCCAGGGCGTCGAGTTCATCGACATGACCGCCTCGTCCCCCGATAGCGCGGCCCAGAGGGACGCGGTGGACCGCGCCATCGACATGGGAGTGGACGGTATCATCATCGGATCGGTCGACAACCGCGCCTTTGACGCCTCTCTCGATGCTGCCGCCGAAAAGGGCATCCCCGTGGTCGCCGTCGATACCGGCATCGACCACCCCCATGTCTCCAGTCTCGTGCAGACTGACAACCTCGCCGCCGCGGGGATCGCCGGCGACTACATCGTGGACCAGATCGAAGAGGGCAAGGTGCTGATCCTCGGTGGCTCCGCCGGCCACCAGACCGGCAATGCCCGCCGTGACGGGGTGCTGAACGCGGCCGAGGCCGCGGGCCATGAGGTCATCTTCCAGATCTGCGACTGGCAGGACGCCTGCGCCTTCGAGACCACCACCAACTTCCTGCAATCGGACCCGGGAATCACCGCCATCTTCTCGGCTTGGGATCCCGGCGCGCTGGCGGCCGTCTCCGCTGCCAAGGCCCTGGGCCGGCTGGATGACCTTGTGATCGTCGGCTTCGACGGCAACCCGGCCAACCTGGTGGCCATCGCCGAGGGCGAACAATCGGCCACCATCAAGCAGGACAACACCCGGATGGGCACCGAATCCGTCCAGAACCTGCTGGCCATCATCAACGGCGAAGAGGCGGAGGCCGTGGTGCCGATCGACGGCATCCTGATCACCGCCGACAATGTCGCCGACTACCAGTGACCTGACTCCGGCGGGCGCGCCAACCGCGCCCGCCTTAACGCCCCAGGGGACGCGCGCATGAAAAGCCTCGCCATCGACACGGTAGGCCACACAACTTTCCTCGACCGGCCCGCGCCGACTCCCGGCCCGGGAGAAGTGCTGGTCGACGTGCGCGTCGTCGGGCTCTGCGGCAGCGACCTCAGCACCTTCAACGGGGCCAACCCGCTGGTCGAGCTGCCCCGGGTGCCGGGCCACGAGATCGGCGGCGCGGTGCTGGAAACCGGCGCGGGCGTAGGTGGCGAGCTGCGTCCCGGCGCCCATGTCGTGGTCGTTCCCTATACCGCCTGCGGCACCTGCCCTGCCTGCCTGCGCGACCGCCCGAACGCCTGCCAGTTCAACCAGACCCTCGGCGTGCAGCGCGACGGCGGGCTGTGCGACAGGATCGTCGTGCCCGCCGACCGGCTGATCGTAAACGATCGCCTCGGTCTTCGGCAACTGGCCCTGGTCGAGCCTCTCTCCGTCGGCTTCCACGCCGTCGCCCGCGGCGAGGTCGAGGCCACCGATACCGTGCTCGTCCTCGGCGGCGGGATGATCGGCGTCGGCGCGGTGCTGGGCGCCCTCGCCCGCGGCGCCCGGGTCATCGTGAGCGAGATCTCGGCGGCCAAGTCGGAGATTCTGCGCCAACTGGGCGCCACGGCGGTCCTCAACCCGTTGCAGGGGGATCTGGAGGCCAAACTGGAGGAATTGACCGGGGGCCGCGGCGCAGATGTCATCATCGAGGCAGCCGGCGTCGCCCAGACCTTCCGCCAGGCGGTGGACCTCGCGCCCTTTACCGGACGGATCGTCTACATCGGCTATACCAAGTCCGAGGTCGCCTACGAGACCAAGTTCTTCAACCTCAAGGAACTGGACATCCGGGGCTCGCGTAACGCCACCCGGGCCGACTTCGACGCGGTCATAGCCTACCTCGAACACCACCAGGACCTCGCCGACCTGCTGGTCACAAAGGTCTTTCCCTGGAACCGGGCGACCGAGGCCTTCGACCATTGGACCGCCAACCGGGACGAGACCTTCAAGATCATGATCGACTTCGGAAAGGACGACTGATGGCCAGCGACATCCTGCGACAGACCTACGGCCTGGAAGGCCGGACCGCACTCGTCACCGGCGGCGGCTCGGGCATCGGCAAGGCGATCGCAAGCTGCCTCGCCCAGAGCGGCGCAAAGGTCGTCATCGCCGGCCGGCGCGCCGATGTGCTCGAGGCGGCGGCGGCCGAGATCGGCCATGGCTGCGCCGCCGCGCCGCTGGACGTGACCGACATCGCCGGCCTGCCCGCCGCCGAAGCCGCCATTGCCGAACGGTTCGGCCCGATCGACCTGCTGGTCAACAACGCCGGAAACACGCTGAAAAAGCCCTTTGAAGACAGCGACATGTCCGACTTCGACCAGGTTTTCGACGTCCACGTGCGTGGCGCTCTGGAACTGACTCGCTGCATTATCAAGCGGCTGCTGGCCGAGGAGCGGCCCGGCACCGTCACCTTCATCTCCTCGATGACCGCCTATATCGGCCAGCCGCTGGTGCATGGCTACACGATTTCCAAGACCGCGATCGACGGAGCCATCCGCGGGCTGTCGGCGGAATTCGCGGCGCGCGGCATCCGCGTCAACGGCGTGGCCCCCGGCTGGATCGACACCGAGATCTTCCGCAAGGCGACGGACAGCGACCCGGCCCGCAAGCAGAAGATCATGAGCCGCATCCCGATGCAGTCGCTCGGCACGACCGAGGACATCGGCTGGGCCTGCGCCTTCCTTGCCGCGCCGGCCGCGAAATACATCAACGGCCAGGTCATCCTCGTCGATGGCGGCGGTGCGACGGGGTTCTGACCAATGTCCGATCTGTTCGGGTGCATCAGGCGCGACCTTTTCACCGCCGTCATCGGCGATGCGCTGGATGCGATGGGCTACCGCCAGCAGTTCCTGCCGCCCGGCCTCCTGCCGTTGGACCCCGGCACCCGGATCGTCGGGCGGGCCATGCCGGTGCTCGAGGCCCCCTACCCCGAAGGCTCCGGCCCTGGTCCGCTGGCGGACAAGCCTTTCGGAGTCATGTTCCAGGCACTGGACGACCTCAAGCCCGGCGAGATCTACATTGCCTCGGGAGCCGCACTGAACTTCGCGCTCTGGGACGGGTTGATGTCCACAAGGGCACGGCACCTTGACGCTGCCGGGGCCATTCTCGACGGCTATGTGCGCGACACCGCCGAAATCCGCGCTCTTGGCTTCCCGGTGTTCTCCCGCGGGGCCTATGCCCAGGACCAGGGTGTCCGGGGCAAGGTGCTCGATTTCCGCACCCCCATCACCATCGGCGTTGTGCAGATAAACGACGGCGACATGATCGTCGCCGACGACGAAGGGGTCCTGGTCGTTCCCCGGGCGGCCGAGCACGAGGCCATCGCCGCGGCCTTTGAAAGGGCCTCCACCGAAAACAAGGTGGCCGAGGCGATCTGCGGCGGCATGAGCAGTCAGAAAGCCTTTGCCACCTTCGGCGTGATGTAGGCGCGGCTCTGGACTTGGCAGAGGCAGGGCTGCGATAGTACGCGCCACGATTGCAAGGGGCCAGCCATGTCGCGTGACAGCAGCACGTTCAAGGAAAGCTACAACCAGGCCCTCGATCTGGTGCGGGACATTGGCGTCTCAGGCGCGCTGCCCACCGAAAGCGCGCTGTCCGAGGCGCTCTCGGTCTCGCGGACCACGGTGCGTGCCATCCTCGCCGGGCTAAACGATGCGGGGATCATCGCATGGGAGGGGCGCAGCAAGACGGTCCTCAGGGTGCCGAAAAAGGCCGATTTCTTCGGCGAGGCCGAGACCGCCTCGGCGACGGCAAAGGTCTCGTCGCAGTTCATGGAATACGTCCTGAACAGCGACCTCGCCCCGGGCAGCGCGCTGTACGAATCCGATCTCAAAAAGAGGTTCCACACCAGTTCCTCGGTGATCCGCGAGTTCATGATAAAGTTCTCACGCTTCGGCCTCATCACCAAGG
Source organism: Meridianimarinicoccus marinus (assembly GCF_040689105.1). NCBI lineage: Bacteria > Pseudomonadati > Pseudomonadota > Alphaproteobacteria > Rhodobacterales > Paracoccaceae > Meridianimarinicoccus > Meridianimarinicoccus marinus. The sequence continues at coordinate 71,541 of NZ_JBFBVU010000015.1, read as the reverse complement.
AGCGCAACCATTCGTGGGTGCTGCGCGGTTTCACGCTCGACTTCGCCGAAGAGCTGTTCGAGGTGCGCGAGATGTTCGAATTGCGCGCCTTCGAGGCGGCGCTCCAGGCGGGCCCGGGGTCGCCGGCCCAGGCCGAGCTGATCGCCCTCGCCCCGCAGCACGAGGCAATTCTTGAGCGGATCGACGACGATTATCTGGTCTTCCCCCGCCTGGACGAACGCTTTCACAGGACACTGGTCGAGGCCTACGACAACCGCTTCATGACCGATTTCTTCGAGGCCGTGGCGATGGTCTTTCACTACCACTACCGCTGGAACCGGGGGGACGAGAAGGAACGCAACTTCGACGCGATCCACGAACACCTGCGCATCATTCGCGCGCTCGAGGCGGGCGATACGCAAGCCGCCGCAGATGCGTTTCGCGCCCACCTCGACAACGCCCGGCGCACGATGGTCGCTTCGGCACTGTGGGAGTGACGCCCGCCGCGCTCAGGCTGCGTAGACAAGCCTGAACCCCTGGTGCGAGGTCGAACTGTCCCGACTGGTCCCGGTCCGCGCGGCGATCCTGTAGCGGTAGTACCAGCTGGGATGGCAGAGGAACGATCCGCCCTTGCACTGCTTGTAGCTCTCCTTGCCCCATGGGAAACGCATGTCGCCGAGACCGCCCCGCGCGGCATGTTCCCATTCGGCCTCGGTCGGCAACCGGCCCCCGGCCCAGCGGGCAATTACCTGTGCGTCGTTCCAGGCCACACGCACGACCGGATGGTCGACCGGGGGCGCCTCGTCGCCTACTGGCCCCAGCGGTCTCGACCAACTGGCCCGCTCGATGACCCGACACCACGGGGTCGCGGCCAAGACCGCCTTCATGCTGATGCACAAGCTGCGGGAGGCGATGACCGCCGAGGCCCGAGGCCTCAGGCTTGCGAGAAGCGCCGCGCCGGCGCTTGAGACCCTTGCGGTCCCCACGCTGCCGCTCAACACCCAAACCCAACCGGAAGTTACCAGGGCAAACCGGCTTTGGTGGCGGGGGAGGGCCACGGTCATCGGGCAGGGCCGCGCGCCGCTACGTCGATCTCGCAGCCGACGGCGTTCTCTCCCCATGGACAGCAATCGAATGGGTGACCTGCCCCCCTGAAGCCTCATGGACAGGGCGCGTTTGCATGTCGCTTGGAGACGACGGTGGCAAAAGGATGCTTGGGGGGGGCCTTGCAGCCCAATACCCGGAGCTCATCCCGACGGGCTTCGTTGTATATCCGTGGCGCGCGAGACGCGGGATTGCAGGAGAATGACGACAAACAGGAACAACCCGCGCACGACCATTTGCCAGTAGGCCGAGATGGAAATCACCCCGCGCCCGTTCTCGAAGTTCAGGATGTTGAATACCAGCCCCAGCAACAATGCGCCCGCAACGGTGGCCGGAACAGAGCCAAGCCCGCCCGTGAGCAGCGTGCCGCCGACGACCACCGAGGCGATGGCGGACAGTTCCCACCCGACACCTTCCAGGGGTTGGCCGGCACCAAAGCCCGAGGCCAGGATCACCCCCGCAAGCCCCGCGCAGCCCCCCGACAGGATATAGACGAACGCCTTGGCGCGGTTGACCGGCAGGCCCATCATCCGGGTTGCGTCCTCGCCGCCGCCGATGGCTTCGACGGTGCGTCCGAGGGACGTCTTTTCCAGCACGATCCAGAGGATCCCGGCGAGGATCGCCACGGCGAGGATCGACCATGGAAGGATACCGCCCACCGACCCCATGCCGAATTTGGTGAAGTTGGACCCCCAGTCGACAGAGATCGTCTGCCGTCCTGAGATCACAAGCGCGCCGCCCTTTGCGCCCAGCATCGTGGCAAGGGTGGCGATGAACGGCGGGATGCGCATCGCGATGACGAAGAAGGCGTTGAGCCCGCCGATGGCCATTCCGGCCAGGATGCCGCCGGGAAGCGCCACCTGGATGCCATAGGGCGACAGATAGGCCACGCAAACCGAGCTGAAGGCCACCACCGAACCCACCGACAGGTCGATCCCGCCGGTCATGATGACGAAGCACATGCCAAGCGCGATGGCGATGAACATCGAGTTGTAGTTGAGGAACGAACTGATGTTGTAGGCGCCGCCGAAATTGTCATAGCGCAGCAATCCGAAGGCAATGACGACGACAAGCGCAATCCACACGCCCATGCTCTGGCCATTGCCCTGAATATAACGGCGCAGGTCGAAGGTGGTCTGGTCAAGCATGTCCGGTCACTCCTTGCGGCCCTGCTGCACATAGACAGCCAGGACGATGATGCCGGCCTTGGCGATCAGCGCGACCTCGTCGGCCACGCCGTTGGCCAGCAGGGTGTATTTCACCAGCTGGATGATTACAGCACCAAGGATGGCGCCGAAGATCGGCGCCTTGCCGCCCATCAGAAGCGTGCCGCCCACCACCGCCGCGGCGATGGCGTCAAGCTCCATCAGCACGCCGATCCGGGCGGCGTCCGAGGCGGAATTGATGGCCACGACGATCAGCCCGGCCAGGCCCGACAGTCCGGCCGAGATGACGTAGACGCCGATCTTGACCCGCCGCACCGGCGTGCCGGTCAGGCGTGCCGCCTTTTCGTTGCCGCCCACGGCCAGGATACGGCGGCCGTACATGGTGCGGTTGACCATCAACCAGGCGACGAGGGCGATGGCCACGACCAGCCAGCCCTGAAACGGCAACCCAAGGATCTTGCCGGTTCCGAGATAGGAAAATCCGGGATGGGTGAAGGTCTGAAGGTTGCCATTGGTCAGCACCTGCGCAATGCCGCGGCCCGAGATGAAGAAGATCAGCGTGGCAATGATCGGCTGCACCCCGAGATAGGCCACAAGCACGCCGTTGAAGAGGCCGCACAGCAAAGCCACGAGGATCGGCACCACGATGGCAGCCGTCAGCCCCAGCGTCGGATTGGCCTGCGCGAAATCACTGAGGAAAATCAACGGTGCCAGCGCGCCGGCGACAGCCATCACCGCCCCGACCGACAGGTCGATCCCGGCAGTGGCGATCACCAGCGTCATCCCGACGGCAACGATGGCAATGGTGGCCACCTGCGAGATATTCACGAACAGGGTTTGCATTTGCAGAAAGTTGGGGGTGATCGCGACATTGATCAGAAGAAGCACCACCAGCGCGACAAGGCCGCCGTTTCTGGACAGGAACTTAAGGTAGATCCCAGACAGCGCGGCCCGCGCGCGCTGCGCCGGCGGGGGTTGGATGCGGTCAGTCATGAGATGGCCCCTGCGTCCGCCCCGTCATGCGACTGGGCAATCGCACCGATCAGGCTTTCTTCCGTGATGCCCGGATTCTGCAATTCGGCAACCGACACGCCGTCCTGCAAGACGACAATCCTGTTGGCGCCTTCCACAAGCTCTTCGAATTCCGAGGAGATCAGCAGCACGCCGACGCCTTTCTCGACATACTTCTGGATGATGGACTGGATTTCGAATTTAGCCCCCACGTCGACGCCACGGGTCGGCTCATCAAGGATCAGAAGGTCCGGTTCCAGCGCCAGCCAGCGCGCCAGCAGTACCTTTTGCTGGTTGCCGCCCGAAAGCTCGCGGATGGGCTGTTCGATGTTGGCCAGCTTGATCCCCAGCGCCTTGACGAAATGATTGACGATCTCTTCCTCGCGGGCGCGGTCGATCGCGCCATTGCGCAGCAACCTGGGCAACAGGGCCAGGGTCATGTTCTCGCGCACCGACATTTCGGGCACGATCCCCTCTGCCTTGCGGTCTTCGGTCAGAAAGCCGATGCCGCTGCGGATGGCCTCTGCCGGATCCCGGAAACCGGCCGGGTTCGCGTGGGTGGCCACGACGCCCCCATGCAGCCGGTCCATGGCGAAAATGGCCCGCGCGGTTTCTGTCCGGCCCGAGCCGAGCAGCCCGCCCAGACCCACGATCTCGCCCTTGTGCACCAAAACCGATACGTCGCGCAGGTTGCGGCCGGTGTTCAGGTTCGACGCCTCCAGCAACACGTCACCGCGTACATGCGTTCCGCCCGCCAGATCGGTCATCCCGGCGGCGGCAATCTCTTCGGGGTCACGGCCAAGCATGTCGGCGATCAATCCAAGCTTGGTCGTTTCGGCGATCTTGCGCACGGCCACGCGCTGCCCGTCGCGCATGATCGTGGCGCGGTCGCAGATGTGGAACAACTCGTCCAGGAAATGGCTGACATATATGACGGACACGCCCCGCGCTTTCAGCCCGCGGACAACGCCGAACAGAGTCTTGACCTCGCTGTCGTCAAGCGAAGACGTCGGCTCGTCCATGATGACCAGCCGCGAGTTGAGCGAGACCGCGCGTGCAATCGCGGTAAGTTGCTGAACGGCGGTGGAGTAGGATCCAAGCGGCCGGGTCACGTCGATGTCGATGCCGAATTCGGAAAGGATCTCGCGGGTCCGCCTGTGCGCGGTCTTCCAGTCGATCAGGCCAAGCCGGGTTCGCGGTTCATAGCCAATGATGACATTCTCGGTCACCGAGCGAAGCGGCACAAGGCTCAGTTCCTGGTAGATCGTGGCAATGCCGTTGTCCTGCGCCTCGCGCGGCGATTGCGCGGCCCAGGGCTTGCCTTCGAATTCCATCTCACCTGAATCCTTGCGATAGACGCCGGTCAGGATCTTGATCATCGTGGATTTCCCGGCACCGTTCTGGCCGATGACGGCGTGAACTTCGCCGGGGGCAATCTCAAGGTCTGCGGAGGTGAGTGCTGCGACGCCCGCAAAGGACTTGTTGATGCCCTGCATTCTCAGGAGCGGTTGCATCAGGGGCCTTTCGCCAAGGTGCGTGGGGGCCACCCGAAGGCAGCCCCCGGCCGGTCAGGTTCAATAGGCTTCGTCGATGTGATCGGCGGCATTCTCGGCGGTGAAGATGCGGTCTTCGACCTTCACCCATGCCGGGATCTCTTCGCCTGCAGCGTATTTCTGCATCACCTCGCAGGCCAGCGGGCCGAAGAACGGCGAGGATTCCACCGTCACGCCCATCTTGCCGTCGATGATCGCCTGAAGCGCGTCGCGGGTGCCGTCGATGGACACGACCATCACGTCCTCGCCCGGCTTGCGGCCGGCCAGTTCCAGCGCCTGGATCGCGCCGATGGCCATTTCGTCGTTGTGGGCGTAGACGATATTCACGTCCGGATGCGCCTGCAGCAGTGTTTCCATGACCTGACGGCCCATGTCGCGGGCGAAATCGCCGGTCTGGCTGGCAACGATCTCGAACCGCGCGTCCTTGACGATGGTGTCGTCGAAGCCGGACTTGCGATCCCGCGCGGGCGAGGACCCGGTGGTGCCTTCAAGCTCCACGATGATGCCCTTGTCGCCGTCGAAATTCTCGATCACCCATTCCGCCACGCGCTGGCCCTGGTCGATGAAATCCGAGCCAAGGAACGAGACGTAATGGTTGCCGGCCTGCGCCACGTTCTGGTCCACCGAGCGGTCGACAAGGAAGGTGGGAATACCCGCGGCCTGGGCCTTCATGACGGCAGGGATAAGCGGTTTCTCTTCGCGCGGCGGCAGGAAGAGCACGTCGATACCCTGCGCGATCATCGAATCCACATCGGCAACCTGCTTGGCGGCAGAGCCTGTAGCGTCGGTCGCGATCAGATCCCAGCCGCAGGTTTCAGCGGTTTCTTCGAACGACTTGGTCTGGGCAATGCGCCAGGGGTTGTTGGACTCGGTCTGGGCAAATCCGACCTTGTAGCGGTCTTTCTTTTCGAGGGGCGGCGGCTCGGCGATGGCGGACATGGTTGTCAGTCCAAGGCCCAGGGCAATCGCCGTCCCCATCAGGATTCTGCGTTTCATGTGTATTCCTCCCATTTGATTTTGGCTTCGGCCCTCCCTTGCCGCGGACGGTTCCGCTCCCGGCACCCTGCCGGTCAAAGCCTGATGTCACTCAAGACCAATAGCACCAGCCAGTCAATAAATAATCTTTAGTCATATTGTTGACCTTTGCCATTCGGCAGGCAACTATCAGCAATTATGACGAACAAACCTTTCTCTGGATCGGACGCTCAACGGCGGAACTCTGGCAAGGGGGCTGCCAGGGGCCGGGTGACCATGCAGGACATCGCGCGCGTCGCAGAGTGTTCGCAATCGACCGTGTCCTTCGTCCTGAATGCGAACACCTCGGTAAAAATCTCGGACAAGACACGGAAGCGGGTGCTGGAGATCGCTAGGGATCTGGGCTACCGGCCGTCCGCGATGCAGGCGCTGCAGGACCGTTCCGGGGGCAGGGACGCGATTGCCTTCGTGATCGACAAGATGACGACAAGTCCGGAAGGGGTGGTGATGCTTGACGGGGTGCGCCAGGTCGCGCGCGCACGGGGTGCCCTGGTGTTGACGGCCGAGACAGATGGCGACGCGACGCTTGAAGAGCGGACGTTGACCATGTTCCGAGATCTTGGGGTGCAGGCCATCATCTACGCCTGCATTTTTACACGCGAAATCAAGATCCCCGATGCCGTTCGCGAAGCCCGGATGCCGGTGATCCTGATCAACTGCTATACCGCAGGAGGGGAGTTCCCTGCGGTCGTTCCAGGAGAGATCGCCGGCGGCCATCGCGCGACCAACGCCCTGCTGGCGGCGGGGCACCGGCGCATTGCAACGATCACCGGGGAAAGCTTCATGGAGGCCGCACAGGACCGTTTGCAAGGCTACCGGAACGCACTGGCAACCGCAGATATTCCCTTTTCGCCCGAGCTGGTCATTGCGGGCGACTGGTCCCCCAGTGCCGGATACCGCGGCACGCAGGAACTGATGGAACTGGACGTGCCGCCAACGGCGATCTTCTGCCAGAACGACCGGATGGCCGTGGGGTGCTACGAAGCGCTCAAGGAAATGGGTCTGCGCATTCCCGAAGATATCTCGGTTGTCGGTTTCGACGACGAAGAAATTACGCGCCACATGTCGCCGCCGCTGACTTCATTGATTCTACCAAGCCGGGCCATGGGCCGGTGGGCGGTCGAGCAGATTATCCGCGAGGGTGGGGAAACTGACGAACGCCAGGGCGCATTGGTCAAGTTGGAGTGTGCCCTTGTTTCAAGGGATTCCGTCGCCCGCCCGGCGCGTGGATGAAGATTTCCGGGACAGCCACGCCGCATGGCAAAGGTCTGGATCAGGCGTGTCGACAAGGCGGATTGCCAAGAACCGCACGGCACAAGGGGACATGTTCCGCAGGATGCCGGGTGTGATTGCCTTCGCGAAAACCAGGAGACGACCGCTCGCTGAATTGCGGGCGGGCTGACCGGCGTGACGGACAGCGCAGGTATCAGGACGCATCCGTGCCCCTTTTGGCAACGCGGCGTCCTCTTCTCGGTCAGTTCAACCCCCGCGCTGTCTGCTTGGTTCGGAGGCTTCCGTTCAATTTAAGGATCCGGACGGAATATCCTAACGCCCACTGTTACCTGTCGCTGTCCGACGCTTGGGAAAAGAGCGATGAATGGCTTAGATACGACAACGAAGAGAGACCGCACAGCACCATCGGGAACATACCTCCGGCAAGAGCAAATGCACCCATGTTACAGATCTGAACGCGGGGTTTCAGGGTCTCGGAGGACGGTCAGAGACAACGGATTCCAGCATCGGGGCCCCTGATCGGCCCCTCTGAGCATTGCTGCCCGGGAAAATCACGCCGTCCGGGCGTCGGGTTTTGGGCATCCCGTGCGCATCCAGGACCCGGCCTGCCCCGCATCCCGCGCCTGACCTGCCCAGACCCATCTGGGGTCAATTGCGGATAGGGGCGGAATCTTGCGCTAAGGAATTATTGAGGTGATTTTGGGCCACCTGTACTCGCCGGTGATCAGAATGTGCGCCCAACCGAGCAGCGAGACGTGTGAGAGCAGGTCCGCTTGGTCGTAGATATCGACCCGTCTGCGTTTAGCGATGATCTGACCGGGTTGCTTTGTGTTCCGGTAGATGATGATCGCCGCGAGGAGATTGAGCCCTGCTAGTCGGTCGTCTTGGGCACGACTGGAACGGTCTCGGATTTCACCTTGGCGACCGATGCGTAGGGCGTTTTTCAAAGCGTGGTGCGCTTCACCTTTGTTCAACCCGATCTGGGCACAGTGATCACGGATCAGTTTCTCGCGTACTTTTCCGCCGACCAGGCCGCGCGAGTTCTTGGGCGCGGCGGCAGAGTCGAATAGGAAGAGCCGCTTTGACGGCAAGTCACGGATACGTTGCACAAACTGGTAGCCGAGCAAGGATGTCAGAGCGAATGTGTGATCGGTGAAGCCGCCGGTATCGGCATATTGCTCTTTGATTTTCCTGCCCGCATCCGTGGTGAGCAACCCGTACAGGATGAACGGTGCTTCATTCACAGTTGCCGGGATTTTCTGGGACGCGCAGGGGCCAAACTGATCAGACACGTGGGTGTAGGCTTTGATACCCGGATCGCTGCCGTATTTTGCGTTGATCGGATTCATCGCCGCGCCGTGCCGCGTGGTTGGGAAGAATTGGCCGTCGCTGGGCCGCGCGGATGGCATCGGGCAAGGCCCTGTCCGTCCAGAGAAACCCCAGGTTGGCTGAAAACTTCATGTGTCCCACTCCACGTCAAACCTGGTCACAAGGCCCCGGACCTGCGCGGCACTCAGGGCGCGCGGGGACAGCCCCCGGGTCATCATCGCCAACCGGGCAGTATCCTCAAGCTCTTCGATGGCGTTGCAGGCGGCCTCGGCATCCTTGCCGGCCACTACAGGCCCGTGATTGGCCAGCATCACTGCCGCGCGTTTGCCCGCGAGTCCGCGTACCGCCGCTCCCATGGCCGGATCGCCGGGCATGAAGTATGGCAGCAACTTGACCTGCCCCAGTTTCATGATCCCGTAGGGCGTGAGCGGCGGCAGGAGGCTGTCTTCGTCGGCATCGGGCATCATCGACAGCGCCACCGAATGGCACGAATGCAGATGCACCACCGCCCCCGCAGTGGAGCGCGTGTCGTAAAAGGCGCTGTGCAACGGCATCTCCTTGGTGGGGCTGTCGCCCCCGATCAGGCGGCCCTCGGGATCCAGCCGGCTGAGCCGCCCCGGATCGAGCCGCCCGAAGCTGGTGCCGGTGGGACTGACCAGCAACCCGCCATCCTCGGTCCGCGCCGAGATGTTGCCGGTGCTGCCGCCGGTCAGCCCGCGATCGAACAGAGATTTGGCCAACAGGCAGATATCCTCCCGCAGGCGGGCCTCCGCGCTCATGCCGTGCCCAGCGTATCTTGGGCCTGCGTGAAGAAGCCCTCTGCGCCGAAGTTGCCGGACTTCAGGGCCAGCGCAATCTGCTGGCCGCCGGACATGCACCAGGTCCAGGGCACGCCGGGGGCGATCTCGTGGCCGATGTCCAGCTGGTTGACGCCAAGCGCCTGCGTGACCGCGCCCGAGGTTTCACCGCCGGCCACGATGATGCGCCGTGCGCCTGCATCACGGGCCGCCACCGCGCAGGCCGCAAGCGTGTCCTCCACAAGGCGGCCGGCCTGTGCCACCCCCAGCCGTTCTTGCGCCTTGGCGACGCTGGCAGGCTCGGCGGTGGCATAGAGGATCGGCGCGCGGCCAAGATCCTGCTGCGCCAGCCAGTCCAGCGCCGGGCCGGGGCCGGTCTCGGCCAGTTCCTGCGGATCCAGACGACGCGACGGGTGACCCTGCGCCACATACCGCGCCACCTGTTTGCGGGTCATTGCTGAACAACTGCCCGACAGAACAATGGTTTCCGTTCCCAGCCGGGGCACCCGGGTGCCGGTGGCATCGGGCCCAAGCAGGCCCGCGTCCCTGTAAAGCGTGGGCAAGGGCATGGCGACCGCACTGCCCCCCGTCATCAGCGGGAAATCCCGGCAGGCCCCGGCGATGCTTTCCAGATCGGTCATGGCCACCGCATCAATCACCACATGTGCGACCCCCTGCGCCTTCAGGGCAGCAAGCTCGGCCGCGATGGCCCCCTGCCCCGCCGCCACGCAAAGCCGGTCAATCATTCCAACCGGTTGTACCACTTGCGGCCCAAGCAGGCGCAGCAGGTTGCTGTCGCGCATCGGGGTCAGCGGATGATCCTTCATCGGGCTTTCGGCCAGCGGGTGGCGCCCGACGAAAAGATTGCCCATGAACACCGTGCGGCCGTTCTCGGGGAAGGCCGGGCAATAAATTGTCTGCGCGGTGTCCAGATCGGCCATCAGCGCCTCGGCCACCGGGCCGATATTTCCTTCGGGGGTGCTGTCGAAGGTCGAGCAGTATTTCCAGAAGAACCGCGCCGCTCCCGCCGCCTGCAGCCATTTCAGCGCGGCGCGGGCGTCGGCCACGGCCTCGGCCACCGGGGCGGTGCGCGACTTCAGGGCGATCACTTCGAAGGCCGCGGTCTGCGCCGGCGGAGCGTCGGGTACACCGATCCTGAGCGACACCGGCAGGCCGCTGCGTGCCAGAAGACCGGCCAGATCGGTGGCCCCGGTGAAATCATCGGCAATGCAGCCAAGTACGGTGGTCATTCGGTCATTCCCTGATGGAGCGTGAAACCGTGTGCAACGGCGGCGCAGCAGGCGTCTGGATCCTCGACCAACGCATAATGGCCAAGCCCCTCCAGCGGCACAAACCGGCCCGCAGGCGTGGCCTGCGCCGCCGTTTCGGCCAGCGCGAGGGGCGCCCATGTGTCCCCGGTGCCGGTCAGGAAGCTGATGGGTGCCGTGGTGCGGGCCAGGGTCTTGAGCGCCCCCGGCCGGGTCAACGCCAGCTCTGTCTGCGCCTCGATCAGCCCGGAACAGACCTCGGCCATGTCGAGGATCATCGCCCGTGTGCGGTCCGGCGACGGACCGGTCAGCGCGGGCAGGCGCGCGGCCAGGGCTCGAGCGCCGCCGACCTCGCCCACCTCGCGGGCAAGGTCCAGCCGGCCCGCGCGCGCCTCCGGCCGGTCGGCCAGCGGGTTGAGCGCGAACAGCAGGAACGCACTTGACGGCAGTCTGTCGGCCAGATGCGCCGCGACGATGGCACCCAGCGAGAACCCGCAGACGACCGCCCCTGGCACGCAGGCGGTGGTGACCTCGTCGAGGTAGTCCTCGACGCGCGGATAGCGCAGGGCCACCGGGTGCCGGGCCGCCTCCGGCACCCCCAGCCGGTCAAGAAGCGGCTCGAACACGCGGCCGGAACACAGCGTGCCCGGCAGCAGAACCCAGGGCCGCCCCTCAGCCGGCTCAATAGCCATGCGCGGTACCGGGCGCGGCAAGCGCCTCGGAGGGATCGTCGTCGGCCAGCGCGGTCACCGCCGCCGCCATGCTGCGCGTCAGATGGCCGAAGTCGTTGCCGGGCGTGACCAGACCGCAGCCTTGGGCACGGCGGGCAAGGGCATCTTCGGCATCGGAACAGAAGATGCCGACCGGGATGTCGCGCTGCCGGGCGCTGGCCATGACCTTGGCAATCGCGCGCTCGGACTCGGGACGCGGAAAGCCCACGTGCCCGTCGACCGAGAACGCCAGATCGTTGGGGCCAAGATAGATCATGTCGATCCCGTCGACCGCGAGGATCTCGTCGATCCGTGCCACGGCTTCAACGGTTTCGATCATCGGAATGGCCATCACCGTCTCGTTGGCCCGCGCCACGTAGTCCTTGCCGCCATAGAGCAACCCGCGCGAAGGTCCGAAGCTGCGGTTGCCGAAGGGCGGATAGCGGCAGGCAGCCACCAGCGTCTCGGCCTGCTCGGGGGTAGAGATCATCGGGCAGATGATGCCATAGGCCCCGGCATCCAGAAGATGCATGATCTTGGCCGGATCGAGGTCCGGTACCCGCACCAGTGGCACAGCCGGGGTGGCCGAGATCGCCTGCAACATGTGCAATGCTTCCTGAAAGCCCATCATCCCGTGCTGCAGATCGACGGTGACCGAATGCACCCCGGAATGGCCCACCCCTTCGGCCGAATAGCTCGACCCGATGGACAGCCAGGCGTTGACCACGGTTTCACCCGCGGCCAGCCGTGATTTGACGGTGTTGCTGCGCATCACCCGGCTCGCTTGTAGTCGGGCAGCAGCGCCGCCTTGGCCACATAGCCGCCGGCGTCGAGCGCCTGACCCGCCGCGCGGGCCGCCTCGATCACCCCTTCGGCAAAGACCGGCCGCTTGCGATGGTCGCCCGACACCACCATCAGCACCTCGGCGGGCGCATCGCCTACCGCCGTGATCGCCCGGACCACCCCGGCGGGGATGGAATAGGTGTCGCGCTCGGCCAGGTCGACCGTCACATCGGCTTCGGCGTTGAAGGTCAGGCGGACCTGCCCCGCGCGGACGATCAGCACCATCTTGTCATCCAGAGTGAAGCGGCTGACGCCGATGCCGGCCCCTAGCCGCAGCCATTCCAGCGAGAACCCATGCGGATTGGTGATGGGTGCTGCATGGTCGCGGTTCTGGGTCAGACCGGATCCGATGACCGGTGCGATCTCGGCTCCACGTCCGGGCAGTGCTGCGTCGATGAAGGCGGGGCGGAAGTCACGGTCGGCCTCGGTCACCACGCGGCGGCGCATCTCTTCGGGAGAGACCTGGCGCAGTTGCGCCACCTCTTCATCGGGCATGGGCGCGATGCGGCCATCCTCGCCGGGTACCTCGTCGCCCCGCGTGGCATCGATCAGCGTGTTGTCGTTCGAGATATACAGCCCGTAATCCGCTGCCTCGCGAATGATGTCGGGATGGAAGATCACGCCGCCGGTGTTGTCGCCGCCAAGTGCCGTAAACAGCCAGCCGTCATCCGGCCCTGTGTTGGTGAAGCCCCGGAATATCCAGGTCGGAACCGACAGAATGTCGCCGGCCCGACCGACGAATTCATTCTCGCCGTTCGATCCCCAGCGGAAGGTCCATTCGCCCTGCTGGACGATGAAGACCTCGGCGGTGAAATGAACGTGCAAGTTGTTGGTGATGCCGTTGGGCATGGCGGCGGCGCCGATGTTGAACCCATGCGGTTCGGGCAGGTTCACTACTTGCTCGTCCGAGGAAGTCACGCCGGGGCCGATGATGGAATAGTTTTCCTTCAGGTGCGATCCCGGCTTCTTGCAGTCGATGAAGGCCACGGTGCAGGACACATAGTCGTCGCGCTTGACCCGGCGGGCGTCGGCTTCGGTTTGGGAGAGTCTGGTCATTGTAGGTTTCCTTTCCTCTGGGTCAGCCGTCGATGCGCTGGCCGGAAGTCTTGTCAAACAGGTGGATACGCACGCCGGGTTTCGGCGCGAGCGAACAGGGCGCATCGATCGGGGCTTCGAAATCCGCTGGCCCACGGGCGCAGATCGATGTGGTTCGGTCGCGCAGGGTGACCAGCGTTGAATCCCCGGTCAGTTCCAGCGCATAGAGCTTGCCCGAAACCGCCGCCGACCCGTCGGTGGTCAGTTGCAGATCCTCCGGGCGGACGCCCATCACCACGCCGTCGCGGTCAGCGGCCGTCACCGGCAGCGAAACACCCGGCGCCTCGAACCGCCCGCCGGTGATGCGGCCTTCGACCAGGTTCATCGAGGGAGAGCCGATGAACCCGGCGACGAACAGATCGGCCGGCTCCGAATAGATCTTCTTCGGAGTGTCGAGTTGGACGATCCGCCCTTCGCGCATCACCGCCACGCGGCTGGCCAGCGTCATCGCCTCCATCTGGTCGTGGGTCACATAGACGGTCGTCACCCCCAGTTCGTGATGCAGGTGCTTCAGCTCGGCGCGCATGGTGACGCGCAGCTTGGCGTCGAGGTTCGACAGCGGCTCGTCCATCAGGAAGATCTTCGGGGTGCGGACGATGGCCCGCGCCAGGGCGACGCGCTGACGCTGACCGCCCGACAACTCCGAGGGCCGGCGTTTCAAGAGCGCGTCCAACTCAACCTTCTGGGCGGTTTCAAGCACCCGCGCGTCGCGCGACTTGCGGTCCATGCCGCGCAGCTTCAGCGGATAGCCGATGTTCTCGGCCACCGTCATGTGCGGGTAAAGCCCGTAGTTCTGGAACACCATGGCGATGTCGCGATCCTTGGGCGGTTTGTCGTTCGCCCGTTCGCCCGCAATCATCAGGTCACCGGCGGTGATGTCTTCCAGTCCCGCGATCATCCGCATCGTCGTGGTTTTCCCACAGCCCGACGGCCCAAGCAGGACAAGGAACTCGCCCTCCTCGATGGTCAGGCTCTGTTTCGGGACGGCAAGGAATTCGCCATAGCGCTTTTCGACATCGACAAGCTGTACTTCGGCCATCTTCGGGCCCCCTTATTTGACCGCGCCGGCAGTCATGCCGCGCGTGAAATGTTTCTGGATAAGCAGCGCCATGATGAAGATCGGCACCGTGATCATGACCCCGGCCGCACTCATCAGCTCCCACAGGTCGCCGCGTTCGGTCCGGAAGCTGACCAGCCCCACTGGCAGGGTAACCGCATCGCGGCGTGTCAGGATCAGCGCGAAGAGAAACTCGTTCCAGGTCAGGATGAAACAGAAGATCGAGGAGGTCAGGATGCCCGGCGCCGCCATCGGCAGCACGATGTCCCGGATCACCCGCAGCCGCGAGGCGCCGTCGATCAGCGCGGCCTCTTCGCTGTCGGTGGGGATCGCATCGATGAACCCCTTGATCATCCAGATCACGAAGGGCGTCACGATCGCCAGGTTGACCACGATCAGCGCAATCCGCGTGTCCAGAAGCCCCAGTGTCCGGAACATCAGGAAGAAAGGCAGCACGATCACCACCGCCGGAATGAACTGGGTCGACAGGATCAGGAAGAACAGGAATTTCCGGCCCTTCACCCGGAACCGGGAGAAGGAATAGGCCGCAAGCGAGGCACAGGGCACCGCGATCAGCACCGTGACACTGGCTACGATGACCGAGTTCAGCACCATGTCGCCCAGGTTCCACGGGTCCGAGAAGACCGTGACGAAGTTGGACAGTGTCGGGCTGAAATCGAGCGACAGGGAATAGGCGTCCCGTGGGCGTTTGAACGCGGTCAGAAACATCCACAGGATCGGGAAGAGGACGATGCTTGAGATCAAGAGCAGCAGCGCGCGCTCGACCCACCAGAGAACTGATTTGCTCATGCTGTGGCCATCTTTCTTTCGCTGAGCAGCATCCGGACGTACCAGATCGAGATCAGCATCATGATTGCGGTGAGAATCCAGGCCAGTGCCGAGGCATAGCCCATGTCGTACCATTTGAAGCCGACGTTGAAGATGAAGAAGGCCAGCGTCTCGGTCGAGGTGCCGGGGCCGCCGCCGGTCAGCGTGACCACCTGGTCAAACATCTTCAGCGCGAAAATCGTCTTCAGGACGGCAATCACCAGCAGCACGCCCTTCATCTGCGGCAACACGATGCCAAAGATGATGCGCAGGCTGGAGGCCCCGTCGATGCGCGCGGCTTCTTCGGTTTCGCGCGGCACCGAGGCCAGGCCACCGAGGCACATGAAGGTCATGTAGGGAGCCCAGTGCCAGACATCGGTCAGCACGAGGATACCCATGGCAAGGTCGGGACTGGCCAGCCATGGCACGCCGGCAAGGGCGGGAAAGATCGCGCCCAGACCCTTGGCGATGACGCCGAATTCAGGGTTGAACATAAAACGATAGCTGACACCGATCAGGGCCGGGCTCATGGCGAAGGGAAGGATCAGGATAACACGGGTGAAGGTGTGCATCCGGCCCTTGCGCCGCAGCAGCAGGGCCAGCGACATTGCAATGACCAGGGTCAGGGCAACACTGGTAAGCACGAAGATCGTCGTCACCCAGAGAGAATTCTGAAAGCCCGGCTCGGAGAAGGCATAGCCGAAATTGTCGAGCCCGACGAAATCACCTGGACGGCGTTGCTTGGTCAGATCCCATTCCCGAAAGGCGGTGACGAAGGAATAAGCAAGCGGATAGAGCGTGGTGGCCAGAACAATCAGGAATGCCGGGACCAGCAGCAGGTAAGACAGGGATCTGTCCTGCATGACGCACCTCTTTGATGTGGAGGGAAAGGCGCGCCCATTCACGGGCGCGCCAGATGCCGTGGATCAGCGGATCCGCTTGATCTCGTCGGCAGCGTGGTTCAACGCGGCGGCGGTATCGCTCTGTTCACCGCTGGCGAGGCTCGAAATGGCGGTTTCCAGGATCTCGGAAATCCGCGGCCAGTTGTCACCAAAGCCCATGCCAGGCGCTGTGGCCAGCGCGTCTGCGGCCGCCGAATGCATGCCGCCCCAGCGTGCGTTGACGTCCTCGTCCCGCAGGTTGGAGAAATGGACGGCGACAACCTCGCTCAGGTTCTCGTCAAGCAGCACGTCGCGCTCCAGCGCGGGATCGGTAAGCCAGCTCAGATATTCTGCCGCCGCGCCCTTGTTGTCGGCCCCTTCGGTCACGGCGAAGATCCAGGTGTTGGTGAATGTGGTCTTGTCTGCATCACCAACCGAGGGCAGCGAGGTGAAACCGATCTGCTCGGCGGTCAGCTTGGACTGCTCGGGGTCGGACAGCTGCGAACGCACCCACCACCACACCGGCAGCATCGCCGAATTGCCCTGCTTGAAGCTGTTCACCGCGTCTTGTTCCACGAAGGTCGCGGAACCGGCCGGGGCAATCTTCTCTTCGGTCAGCAGGCTGACGTACTGGTCGGTCGCGGCAATGCCGGCCTCGGAGTTGAACGCGGGCTCGCCGTCCGCGTCGAACAACTCCCCACCATGCCCCCAAAGCAGGTTGATCCACACCATCAGGTTCTGTCCGCTCAGCTTGCCATAGGGCAGCGCGATCCCGGCGGCGTCGCTGGAGGCCTGCACCGCCTTGGCCGCGGCCACGACGTCATCCCAATTGCTCGGCACCGCAGCGCCAGCCTGTTCGAGCAGATCCTTGCGGTAGAACAGAAGCTGCACATGGCCCCGCACCGGCAGCCCCACCAATTCGCCGTTCATCCGCCCGTGGCGCAGGTGCGCCGGCGGGAAGTCTTCCAGATCGACACCCAGTGCGGCGATCTCGGCGTCGATCGGCTGCACCAGGTTTTGCAGAGAGGGCACCCATTGATCCATGATCGAAACCACGTCGTAGTCGCCCCCGGCGACCATTTCCGTGGTCAGCGCTTCCTTCATGTTGGGGAACGGCACGTAGTCGTAGACCACGTCGATGCCGGTGGCTGCCTCGAAGTCGGCTAGGCGCGCTTCATGCGCTTCGAACTGGCTGGATTTCACCGCCAGGACATGCACCGTTTCACCGTCGTAAGGCTTGCCCTCGGTGGCTTCCCAGGCGCTGGCGCCCGAACCGACAAGCGCCGCAGCAATGGCAAGTGCGCTGGTAAGATGTTTCATGTGGTCCTCCCTTTGAAACTGCCGTGACGTTAGGCGGGTTCCGTTTTTCTGTCAATATAATTATCAATAATCTTATCGTTGATGCTGTCGCGTGAGTTGTCTAGACTTCCCGACACCGCAACAACAGGGCCGTTCAAATGACGACCACTCTGCAGGCCGAACTGGAAAAGGACATCATTTTCGGGGTCTACGCGCCGGGCACGCGGATCACCGAAGACAGCGTCATGGAACACTACGGCGTCAAACGTCATGCGGTCCGCCATGCCTTCGCGGAACTGGAAAACCAGGGCTTGCTGGTGCACCGCCCCCGGCGCGGGGTCGAGGTCGTCGATTTCACGCCTGACGAGGTCGACGCCCTCTATGACCTGCGCACCGTGCTGGAAACCGCGGCTGCGCGCAGAACACCGCTGCCCGCTCCCGCCAAGACCACAGACGAGCTTGAGCAGATCGCGAAACGCCATGCCGAGGCCGTAGACCGCGGCGCCTTCCGAGAGGTCTATGAGCTGAACCAGAAGTTTCATGAGCTTCAGTACAGTTGCTGCACCAACCCCCGGCTGGCCGCAATGATCGCCAGACATGCCCGCATGGCCCAGCCGATCCGGGTGATCAAATACGACGACACCGACCACATGGCAACGATTGTCGCCCAGCATCTCGACATCATCGCCGCGCTACGCGGCACCTCGACCCCCGCCTATGAAGCCAGCGTCCGAAACCACCTGCCGGCCTCAGCCGAAGCCTATCGAACCATGTATGAACGGCGATTTGCGGGAAGCCGGGTCGCAAAAGTCTGAAACCCTTCTAACCCCATCGTTCTTGGAGTCAGGATGCACTGAGTTCAGCGTTCCGGTCCAAATCACGGCTTGCCAAGCGACCTTCGCCTTGAACTCGGTCAAGTGGGAATTTCGTTTTGGCATCTCTGATCTCTTTCTCAACCAAGATCAGCTGACAACAAGTCGTAGCTCACGTTGGCATCCGAATTTCGGCAAGAGTTCCGTCTGCTTGGTCCAAGCCGACCTTTCAGCCCACATGTTCCTCCTGCGCATCCGTTGGCGGCAGCCTCGAGTCAACCAAGGATCGGGTTGCGAATTGGCTGGCCCAGGTAGATGTCCTTGACCACTTCGGAGCGCCGCCTCCGTTCCGTTGACGATGACATAAAGTATGCCCGTGGTCGTGAGTGCGTTCTTCCCCGCGTCGTAATCAGCGTTTTTTGACTTGCCCTGATTTGGTGGGGAGCGTTTAGCACACTTCGTGTGCCTTTCGCTTGAAGGCGATGGGGCTTCGGAGGCCAAAGGATGAATGCCACCGGACGGCGGTTGTAGGACCCGTTGATGTATCTGGCGACGGCATTTTCAGCCTGCTAGCGGGATTGCCATGCGACCGGCCAGATCAACTCCGACTTGATTGTCATGAAGAACGATTCGACCATCGCGTTATCGTAGCAGTTCCCGCGCCCGCTCATCGACCTCCCTCTTTCACGAAGAAGGCCGCGGCGTTTTATAAGATGTCGCGCTCCTGCTTCAGCACCGCATGTTAACGCCAGCCGCACCGCCTCACGCCAAAAGTCTGGGGTCGGTCGGTTTTTGTTTCCCATAGAGCACTTCCTGGATCTTCAGTTGGTGCTCTCCACTCATTCAGGGCAAGTCCAATAGCCTGCCACGATGGCGTGGGCACCATTGAGCGTCGTTGTCGTCGACTCGTCGATGATGGCCATCTCGGGGCGCCAGTCGAACTGGCAAGCATCTTTTGGATCGAAGCTCAGTGGCACATAGGCCGCTGCTGCTCCCACATGAATACTCTGGAAACGGCTGGCAGGGCATGCCTTCACAAGCATCGCCTTAGCCACCATTCGCAAGCCGGCAATGCGGATCCCCGGAATTGAACAGACGGCTCATATGCTTCGAGGCGCGGCCTGGCCGCCTTTTTTGTCGCCTCAATGGCCCGTGTACTGTCGCAGCTGACACGCGCATCCCAATCCAAAGACGCTTTTCGCGCGCCAGGTACCATTTCCGTGCGGTGAAATGACCTGTGGGTTCGGATGGACCACCAGCGGAGCGACGAAACGGCGCGAGTCAGGACACTTGGAGGTGAACTTTCAGGCAATGGGAGTGCGGGGCCGAAATCCCCTGGTCATTGACATTACGGCCTGTTCCGGGCCTTCGGGGAGGAGCAGATGTACCCATGTTGCAGATTTGAACGCGGGTTTTCAGGACCTCAGACGACGGTCAGAGACAACGGAACCCTGCTTTTCCCCCATATCTGGTCCCTCGGAGCGTTGCTGCCCGGGAAAATCTCGCCGTCCGGGCGTCGGGTTTTGGGCATCCCATGCGCATCCAGGACCTGGCCTGCCCCGCCTCCTGCGCCGGACCTGCCCGGACCCATCTGGGGCCTTCAGCGCCGTCCGACCGGCACTTGAAAGGATCCAGACAGGCCGGTCCACAGTGCTGCCCCCCGGCGGGTCGGGCAGCCCGGGCCGGGATTCGCAACTGCGGGCCCGCCCAGGGTCGGCGATTTCAGGCGTCAGTCCGGGTCTGCCCGGAACCCACTCGCGGCCGGTCCCGGCCCACGCATGTAGTGTTTCTCCGGTCGGTATCGGTGAAGAAGCCTTAGTACGGCCCGATGCAGCAGAATCGTAATGCGCATTTCGTTATCACTTCTTTCGGGACGCCTTGACGCGTCATGATCAATCTTGGGGCTGGCCCAGATGCTCTGGCTTGCCCCACGTCACGCCCGTTCCGCAGCAGCTTTGAGCGCCTTGCCTCGCAGTCCGACAAACACCGCAATCGCCACAATCGCGATGCATAGGACCAGGAGAACCATGGAAATCGGTCGGTCGGTGAAGATCCATAGGCCATCGCGCGAGATCAGCATCGAACGGCGGAAGTTGTTCTCGACGATGGGGCCGAGGATCGTGCCGATCACCACAGGCGCCAGAGGGTAGTCGGCGGCGCGCAGCAGGATGCCGAGAAGTCCGAAGCCGAACATCACCCAGAGGTCGAACACGGAAGACTGAAGCGCAAATGTACCGATCGCACAGAGCACCAGAATGGTAGGGATGAGCGAGGATTTCGGCAGTCGAAGCAGGCGGACGAAAACCGGCACCAGAAGAAAGCCGAGGACCAGCAGGAACAGGTTGGCGAGGATGTAGACGAGGAAGATCCCGCCAACGACCTCTGGTCGGTCGGCGAAGAGGGCCGGTCCGGGAAAGAGACCGAGGATCAACAACGCGCCCATGAGCACGGCGGTGGTGGCATCGCCGGGAATGCCAAGCGACAGTGTCGGGATGAGCGCCCCGCCACAGGTCGCATTATTGGCGGCTTCGGTGGCGACAACCCCGCCTTCGGCCCCATCGCCGTAGCCCTCTTCGGGCTTTGCAACCGCTTTCGCGACGGCATAGGAGGTGAAAGCGCTGATGTCGCCACCGGCCCCCGGGAGGGTTCCGAAAAACGTGCCGATGGTCGAAGACCGCAGAAGGTTTGGTATGTGCCCGGCGATGAGTTTCAGCGAGCGCAGGCCCGGGCGTACCGGTTTCGGAATCTCGCCGGTGATCTTGTCCCGGCCGATGAGTTGCCAGGCCATTTCCGAAACAGCAAAGAGTCCGACAACGATCGAGACGATGTGGAAACCGTTCAGCATCTGGTAGCTGTCAAACGTGAAGCGATAGCCCGTCGACAACTCGTCGGTGCCGATGGTCGCGATCAGCATTCCGAGCATGCCGGCGAGCAACCCCTTGGTGGTGGCTTCGCGCGAGACAACGGCGATGGAGAGTAGCCCCAGAACCCCCAGCAGGGTGAGCTCCGGCGGGCCGAAGCGTGTTGCGAAAGCCACCAGCAAAGGCGCAAAGAGAATGAGCAGTAGCCCGCCGAACAGGCCACCGATGGAGGATGCACAGATGGCAAGACCGAGCGCGTCGGCTGCGCGGCCCTTCTGCGCCATCGGGTAGCCGTCGAACAGTGTTGCCGCGGCAATGGGTGTTCCGGGAATGCGCAGCAGAATGGCCGAAATCGCGCCCCCGCAGGACCCGCCAACGAAGACGGCGATCAACAGTCCCAGCCCCGCGAGCGGCTCGACATAGAGCGCGACAGGAAGGAGCAGAACCACGCCCATGAGTGGGCCCAGACCTGGCAGGGCGCCGATGACAAGGCCCAGTATGACACCAAGGAAGGTCAGCAGCAGGACCTCTGGACTGGCCATGAGCATTGCGCCGCTATAGAGCATTTCACCGATCATTTTTTCGATCCTACCAAGACAAGGCGATGCCGAACTGACCGCGTGGCAGGACGACGTCGAGCAATCCGCCGAAGACGAGCGAGAGAGCCACGGTGACGGTGAGCGGAACGGCAGCCAATAGGATCGGGGCGCGTTCGCCGGCGAGATACATGATCCCCGACAGGTCGGCCTGCACGGGCCGGGGTTTGCAACCGGGGCACCCTTCGACAGCTTCGGGGGCACATGTGTTCCTGCCTCCGCATACGCGCATCGCGGCCCCCGCCCTCATGCGCGCGTCATTGCAGCCCGCCCCCATGGGACGATTTTTGCAAGCCGATTGGGCTCACTGAACAATGCTATGGTTGGAAAGCCGGGCAAACGCGCATTACCCCCGCACCCTTCGCCCCTGCCCTGTCACCCCCGATAAGCCGCGCTTATCATGTCAAACCTACTCAACCCAGAAATCCACACACAGAACAGCTCCCGCTGACCCGTTCCGCCCACGATCGGCCTCAGGTGACACATGCGATCCACATCAAGGACGGTTTAGCACCACCAGATCGCGCGGCGGGATTTCCAGGTCGAGCGCAAGCGCCGCCGCCAGCGCGGATGCCTGTTCCGCGAAGCCATCCCCAAGCCGCTTGTGCGAGGGGCCGCGCATCTCGGGGATCCGGTCAACAACAGCCTGGGTCAGCGCGACCAGCCTGCGACGCATCGGGGCGGTCAGGCTGCGATACCCCAGATCCTGCGCGAACCGCTCCAGATCCCGGGCCGTGATGGTATCGGCCATTTGCGCCGCGCCGATGTCAAAGGACAATTGATGCGTGACCTGGTCGTCGATCAACGT
This sequence comes from Meridianimarinicoccus marinus, assembly GCF_040689105.1. Lineage (NCBI taxonomy): Bacteria > Pseudomonadati > Pseudomonadota > Alphaproteobacteria > Rhodobacterales > Paracoccaceae > Meridianimarinicoccus > Meridianimarinicoccus marinus. Next base: position 49,276 of record NZ_JBFBVU010000015.1, on the reverse strand, counting down.
GGGCACGATGTCGTACAGCGGGGCAAGCTGCGGCCGGCCCGTCGGATCGTAGGCGTAAAGCAGGCTGTGGTTCTTTGCATGGTTGTCCGTGTTGCCCAGCAGCAGGTTGACAACAGTGCCTTCCAGAAAGGCCGAGCGCGCCTGCGCGGGGGCGCTGCAGTGCTCCAGCAGGTGCCCCGCCGCACGGGCCGAGAACTGGCGCGCACCGGTGCCGTTGCGCTGGTACTTCAGGTGCGGCCCAAGGCTCAACGCCTGGCAGAAATCCTCCTGGTGGATGCGGTGCACCTTCGCCCCCCGCACCGACCGGTCGAAACGGGTGACCAGCAACCCGCGCAGATCGCCCTGCCCGACCTCCTTCGTCTGCGCCACCGGATGCGCCAGCAGGCTGGCCGCGATCGTCATCAGGGCGTGCTCCTGCGCGACCAGCCGCAGGTCGCGTCGCCGTGGAACCTTCAGGATATGCGTTGTCGGCGCGCCACTGCCCGCACGCGGCAGGGCAACCTGCCCCCCCGGCAGAACCGTCACCGCAAGCTTGCCCTGCACTCCGGCCAACGGCGAGGGGTCATCCGACGTCTCGGGCAGCCGCCGGTGATCGCGCAGGGCGCGCATGATCGTCTCCAGATCCTCTGCCGACAGGGCCGTGTAGTCCGTCTCCAGATTGCCGGGGCGCTTGCCCGGCCCCTCCCCTTCCGGCACCACCGAGATTGCGCCGGGACAGTCGCGGCCAAGATGCGCCAGCAGCCCCACGATATCGGTCTGTGCGATGCCGTGCTTCTGCATGACCTGATCCCGCATCGCGTTTTCGAACAGCAGGTTGTCGAAGAAGCCGCGCGTCGGAACATCGCCGAAGGGCGCGTCCCGGATCGGCAGCGACAGGGACAACGGATGTGGCAGATCCTGCCGCAGGTACCGGAAGGACACCGCGCCATCGTCGGCGCGGCTCAGGGTGCCGACAGGAGCGGCCTGCCCATCCAGAAACACGTCGAGCCGTTGCATTTCAGCCCTCTGCCATCAGGTCGAGGCCAAGGTCGCGGCACAGCGTGAACACCATCCCGATCTGGGTGGTTTCCTTGCCGCGCTCGGCCGCAATGATGGTCGGCACCGAGATCCCCGATTGCAGCGAGAGGGTTTCCTGCGTCAGGCCCAACGCCTTGCGCCGCTTGCGAAGGGCTGCGCCAAGATCGGCGGGGGTCTTGATGATGTGACGGGGGCGCGACATGGGAATCTCAAGGCTCGTTTAGGTTAGGGGTGTTTTACGTCGAAGCGGTGTAAAACTCAACAGTCTTTTAGGTTTCGTGGCGCTGCGCCGGATTTTGCCGGAAACCTGAAAGAGCCTTCATATTTTACGCCCTGCCCCGCCCTGTGATCCGCGGGGTTCCATACGGCAGAAAAAACAGAAAGGGCGCGCCAAGCGGCACGCCCCTCCCCGTCTTGCGGTATGTCCCGATCTAGTCGTCCAGCATCGCCAGCAATTGCTGCACGGCGGCCTCAAGCTTTCGCCGGTCCATCGTCGTGAAATCCGCATCCAGCTTCAGCTCCAGCCGCCCCATGGAGGCCGTGCATTTCGCCGCCCCCCTTGGGCTGTGAACCTGAAAGGTCGTGCGCGCCTTGCGGGGCGATTTTCCGGCCCTTGGCGCGTCGTTCCCCACGGGGAACGTATCCTGCGCGGGGTCCGGCGCCGCCTCCCCCTGCCCCACATAGGCCTTGAGAATCTCCAGCTCCCCGGCGGCATCCCGCGCACCACCGGTCACCAGAGCCCGCTGCAGATCGGCCAGCGTTTCCGGCTCGGCCTCGATGCGCTTGCGCACCGCCAGCCCAAGCGCGCGCGGGATCGCCTGCGGATGTTGCAGGTGCCGCTCCAGCACCGTCAGCAACTTGGCAAAGGCCCGGATATAGCTGCGCTTCTGCTTGCCGACCGAGCCATAGAGCGCATCGACAGCCTCGTCGGTGGTGTCCGCCGCCGTCGCTTCGCTTTCGGCATAGCTGCGGGCAAGGGCGGCCATCTCGGCGAAAGAGATGTCGGTGCGCACGAGGTTTTCGTCGACCATGCGGCGATACAGCCCCTCCAGCGACTCGCCCTGCCCCAGCACCACCGCTGGAATGGTGCCGTACCCGCCATCAGGGTTTTCGGCGGCCAGCGCCCGGAACGCGGACAGCCGCCGCAGCCCCTGTACCAACTCATAGCCGTCACCAGCGGCTTCGACCTGGATCGGATTGGACAGACCGATCTGTGCAATCGAGGTTTTCAGATCCTCAAGATCCTCGGCCCCCACGCTCTTGCGGTCCCGGACCAGCTTGGTGGTCCGGATTTCGCCAAGCGGCACCCGTTGCAGGACAAGGCCCTGGTTCCGCAGAGAGACGTATTCATGCGCCAGGGCATCGTTCTCGGCCCGGATCGCCTGTTCGGTTTCGGCCCGGTCGCGCAGCGAGTCCGCGTTCTCACGCACGGCGCTGGCCATCGGTCCCCGACGCGGTTCCAGCGAGGAAATGCGCGGGCCGCCGGGGCGCGGGGCCTCCTGTTCCTCGGGCATGTCGATGTCAAAGACGCGGCGTCTCTTCTTGCTCATTCCCTTTCCTCCATCTTCTCCCAGGCTTCGGTCAGGTTCTTGCGAAACTCGGTATAGGCCCGGTCGAAGGTGGCGCGGGCGCGTCGCCATGTTTCACGGGTCATGTCGCGATAGTCGATCTCGTAGACCGAACTCAGGAACCGGCCCGATTGCTCGACGGCGCGGGTCAGCTCGATCGGATGCTCGGTCACGCGATCGCCGAAGACCTTGCCAAAGGCTTCGTACATGGCGCGGTGCAATTCGTTGCCCGGCTCGAACCGGGTCAGAAGGAAGCGCAGGTCGAGGAAGGCTTTCGGCCCGGCGTTCCCCGCGGGGAACGCGGCATCCTTGAACCCGGCATCCAGATCCTCCAGCGCCTCGCTGAGCTGGCCGATGAAGCTGGTGGTGCTGTCGTATTCCCAATAGCCGGGGCCGGAGGGGATATAGAGCACATCCGCCGCGAAGACGGCGTTCATGGACTGATAGCCGATGGCCGGCGGGCAATCGAAGATGATGATGTCATAGCTGTCGTCCGGGATCGCCGAGAGGTAGCGGTCCACCGCCGCGAAGAACGACCAGTCCGGGTTCAGGTGCCGATACTGGGCCGAGGCAAATTCGACGAAGGCGGCGTTGGCGCACGACGGGATCAGGTCGATGGTCGGCCAAGAGGTCGCCTGGATGAAATCCGCGACGCGCAGGTCTTCCAGCCCCATGCCGCGGACCGAAGCGGGCAGGCGGCGTTCCACCACCTTGGTGCCCGAGGCCGCCCCCGAGCTGGCGCTGTTCATGCGGTCGGTCTCGCGGATCAGGTCGCGCGCCATGATGCCCCAGACCGTATGATCCTCGGACACGTCGCTGAGCCCCATGGAATGGCTGAGCGTGGCCTGCGGGTCGAAGTCCACGCACAACACCCGGTAGCCGTCCAGCGCCGCCGCATGGGCGAAATGCAGGGCCACCGTCGACTTACCGGCGCCGCCCTTGAAGTTGGCGATGGCGGCGCGGATCGCGCGCTTGCCGGGCGGGCGCGGCGGCATCAGCGTCTTGCGGTTCACCTTCATGCGGCGGCGCAATTCGTTGATCTCGGCCAGCGAAAACCAGCGCTGGCGGCCGTCTTCCTCGACCTCGCCGACGGGCAGGGACGGGTCCGCCGACAACCGGCCCCGAAAGGTGGACTGGTTGATCTTGAAGATCAGCTCGGCTACCTCCCACGAGGAAAAGCGGCGCAGCGTCTTCTCCATTTCCGGAGAGAAGGTCTGCTTCCGGATCCAGCCCTGCATTTTCAGCGAATGTGACTGGAGCTCCTGAAGGTCGCGATAGTTGTACATACCCACCTCATGAGACGTAAATTCTGCTCTATTCGTGAAATACGCCTATTTGCCTGTTTTGGCAAAACAGAATATCCTCAAACTGCATGAAACCCGATGGCCGGCCAACCCTATGTGGCATTGGCGCGCCAGATGTGAATCGCCGGATGCCCTTGAGGGCCACGCCAGATGTTGGGAGGCGCGCATATGGGGGGACAGGATTTGGCGTTCCCGCGCCATTGGGGGGACAAAACCGGCCAACCGGGGGACACATGGGATGTCCCCCATCACCTGTAAACCCTAATTCTTTGATTGATTGTGAAAGCCGAAAGGGGCCGCCGGGCCAAACACGTTGACAGAATCGAAAATTGGACGCTAAATCCTGAACCATGAGCAAAAGCGTCCGGACAACCGGAGGCACGGTTCGCAGGAACCACAGGCACGAGCAGGATACGGTCCAATGTTGGCCAAGCAAGCAGTGGGGCAGGGGGCTGCCTCTCGAAAATACGATGTGCTCACGGCATTGGGCACCATGGCCTGCGCCGAGACAAGCTCGGTCCAGCGGACGATCCTCAGATTCATGACCCTGATCACCGCCCGGTACAACTGGCTGCGGGACGAACTGTCGATCGGGCGCGCCGATATCGCCCGGCTGTGGCAGGTGAACGAACGGACGGTGAAGCGGGAACTGGCCAAGCTGAAAACCCGGGGCTGGCTGACCGTGAAACGCCCGGCGGCACGCGGCAGGGTGACGGTCTATAGCATCGACTGGGCCAATATTCTTGAGGCGTCGCGTCCGACTTGGTCCAATGTGGGGCCGGACCTTGAGGCGCGTCTGGGCGGGGCGCCGGAACCTGCGCGGTCCAAGGTGGTGGCCTTTCCGACCGTGGAGACAGCCGGGCAGGGGGGCTGGGGTCGCGCGGCGGCCATTCTGCAGGGGGAGGATCCGGCCTTCTATGCCAACTGGTGCGCAGGGCTGGAGTCGTCCGGGGTGTCTGACGGGGTGCTGGAACTGATCGCGCCGTCGGCCTTCCACGCCCAGTACCTGCAGACGCAGGGGTACGACAAGCTGTTCCACGCAGTGCGCAGGGGCCTGCCCGAGGTCGCGCGCATGGTGGTGGCGGGAAAGCGGCCGGGATAACGGATTCCGTCCGCCGTCCCAAGGCGGGGATGGGCCGCTGGCCCGGTGGCCGGCTCCGCACCTCTTGCCGGGGCAATGGGCGGGGCCGGGCGGGAAGGTTCAAGCGGCTCTGCGGGCCTTGCGGCTGTCATGTTCGGGCACGTCACCGATCTCGGCCATGCGGGCGTCAAGCTGCGCCAGCATGTCGTTGAAGACCTCGGCATAGGCCGGATCGTCGGCAACGTTGACCAGTTCCAGCGGGTCTTTCTCGCAGTCGAACAGCTCCCATTCCGGCGGTTCGTCCGGGCCATGCGCGCCGGGTTGTCCCAGATCGGAATTGTACCAGTAGATCAGCTTGTAGCGATGGCTGCGCAACCCGTAGTGCGCCCAGGCATTGTGATGCTCGTCCTTGTGCATCCAGTAGCGGTGATAGGCGCTGTCGGGCCAGTCTTCGGGGGCCGCCTGTTCCAGCACCGGGCGCATGGAGCGTCCCTGCATGTAGCTGGGCATCGGAAGGCCCGCGTAATCGAGGAAGGTCGGCGCGAAATCGACATTGGTGGCGATCTCCTTGGCGACGGAGCCCGGCGCGATGGCGGCGGGATAGCGGATGAGGAAGGGCATCTGCAGCGATTCCTCGTACATGAAGCGCTTGTCGAACCAGCCATGTTCACCAAGGAAGAACCCCTGATCCGAGGTGTAGATGACGATGGTGTTTTCAGAGAGGCCTTCGGCGTCGAGCCAGTCGAGCATCCGGCCGACGTTTTCATCCACGGCGTGGATCGTCGCGAGGTAGCGTTTCAGGTAGCGCTGGTATTTGAACAGCGCGAGTTCCTCCTCGGTCTCGAAGGTGAAATTCTCGCCGGTGTGCTTGTCGATCAACACCAGACCGCGCGGATCCTTGGGGTGCGGCACGCGGCGGGTGCTCCAGTAGGGCACGCTCAACTCGCCGACCTCGGCGCCACCTTCGGGCTGCACGAGGCCGAGATCGGTATAGGTCATGTCCATGCGCACCCGCATGCGCGCGGCTTCGGCAGCGCGCGCGCGGTTCTCGTAGGTGTCGTTGTAGGTCTCGGGCACCTTGATGTCGCGGCCTTCGAACATGACGCGGTCGCGCGGGTGCGGCTCGAACGGGCGGTGCGGGGCCTTGTGGTGGCACATCAGGAAGAACGGGCGGTCGGGGTCGCGGTCCTTGAGCCACGACAGGCTCTTGTCGGTGATGATGTCCGTGGCATAGCCGCGCTCGGTGCGGTCCTCGCCCATCTCGATCATCCGCGGGTCGAAATAGTCGCCCTGTCCCGGCAGCACCGACCAATAGTCAAAGCCGGTCGGCTCATGCGGCTTGCCTTCGCCCAGGTGCCACTTGCCAACCATCGCGGTCTGATAGCCCGATTGGCGCAGGTGCTTGGCGACATTGGGCCAGCGGTTGTCGATATGGGTGTCCAGCGTGGTGACGCCGTTCACATGGTTATAGGTGCCGGTCAGGATCGAGGCGCGGCTGGGCGTGCAGATCGAATTGGTCACATAGCAATGGTCCAGCCGCATCCCTTCCTGCGCGATCCGGTCGATGCCGGGGGTGTGGTTGAGGCCATGGCCATAAGCGGAGATCGCCTTGGAGGCGTGATCGTCGGACATGATAAACAGGATATTCGGTCTCACGGGCGGCTCCGTTCCATGGTTCTTGCGGGCCAACTGTTGACCCCTTTCTTAAATATGGTAGTAACAAACCCAAATATAGGAAACAAGTATGTCCGGAACATCGAGCCGCGTGATCGCGATCCTGGAGGCCCTGACAGGGCCCGAAGCCGATGGGCTGGCGGCGCAAGAGGTTGTCGAACGCTCCGGCCTGCCAGCCTCCACGGGCTATCGCATTCTCACGGAATTGCAGGATCTGGGTCTTGTGCATCGCTCGGCCAGCCGCAAGCTGATGGCCAACTTCAGCTTTCAGCGGCGCCTGCATTGTCCCGGTCTTGATGCAGAGGTTCTGGCCGAGGCCTGCGCGGTGCTGAGCGACCGTCTGACCGCCGCCGCCGAGGTTGTCGTGCTCAGCGGCCACAACATGCTGTGGCATATCGTGCAGCAGCACCCCGATCAGGCCATCCGCCTGCGCGCCTTTTCGGGCTTCATGCGCGGCGCCTACGAGTTGGATTCGATCTCGCGCATGGCGCTGGCGCATCGCCCGATCGACAGGCTGGAAAAATCCTGGGACACCGGGGCGTTCTACAGCACCGGCGTGGACCGGCAGCAGCTGGACTGGGACGCGGCCCGCGCGATGATCGAGGCCGTCGATCCGTCGGACATGCAATACGACATGATGGGCAACGCCAAGGGCATCCGCCGCTATTGCGTGGCGATCCACGGGCCGGACGGCGGCATGATCTGCCTGCTGACCGTGGCCGAAGCGGCCACGCCGGTGCGCGACGAGGCGCAGCATGTCGCCAATGTGCGCGGCCACCTGATGGCCCGCAAATCGACGATCGAAAGCGCGTTCTCGGATCCGGCAAAAACCGGCTGAAACGTTTCCAATACCAACGGGAGGACACCATGAAATTTACCCTACCAGCCTTGGCAGCCGCCGCGGCGATGACCGCTATGCCGGTCATGGCGCAGGATCTCGTCCTGTCCATCGGATCGCGCGGCTACGGTCCCGCGGTCGAGCGCAACATCGAACGCTACACGGCGGAAAACCCCGGTGTCAGCATCGAGTGGAACAAGGTCTCGGACGTTCCGGGCGAGACCCGCAAGCTTTATGTCACCGGCCTGACGGCGAAAAGCCCGACCCCCGACATCTATGCGGTGGATGTGATCTGGGCCGGCGAGTTTGCGCAGCGCGGCTGGCTGCAACCGCTGAACGGGCTGCTGGACGCGGACACCATCGCCGCCTTCAACCCGTCGCTGCTGGACGCCGCGACCGTGGATGACGAGGTTCATGCCCTGCCGCTGTATGCCGATGGCATCCATTTCTTCTATCGCACCGATCTGCTGGAGAAATACGGGCTGGCGGTGCCGCAGACCTGGGAAGAGGTTCTGGCCGCGTCGCAGACCATCCTGGACGGCGAGGGCAATCCGCAGCTTTACGGCTTCGTCTCCATGTGGGCCAAGATCGAAGGGCTGTTCATGAACTGGCTGGCCTTCACCAACGCCAACGGCGGCGGTTTCTATGATGCCGAGGGCAATATCGCGGTGAATTCGCCCGCCAATATCGCGGCAACGCAATTCATGGTCGATCTGCTGCACGAACACCGCATGGCGCCGGATTCGATCCTGAACGCGCGCCCCGATGACGCGCGCACCCTGTTCCAGCAGGGCAGGGCGGCCTTCCTGATGGTGCAGGACTTCGTGCATGCTCCGCTGAGCGCCGACAACAGCCCCGTCGCCGGCAAGTTCGACTTCACCCGCGTGCCCTATTTCGAAGGCCATGAGGACGCCAACAGCACCACCATGGGCGGCTGGTTCCTGGGCATCAATCCGAATTCGGAAAACAAGGAAGCCGCGGCCGATTTCCTGGCGAGTTTCACCGCGCAGGAGCAGCAGTTGGCCGCAGCGGTCGAGGACAACCGCGCGCCGACGATCCCCGCGGTCTATGAAGATCCGTCAATGGGCAGCAACGAGGTGCTGGCCAAGTTCGGGGCCAACTACGACTTCGGCGTCGTGCGCCCCTCTGCCAATTCGGGCAGCAAGTACCCGCGTGTCTCCGAGATCATGCAGCTTGAGATCACAAACGCCCTGCACCAGCAGAAGACCGTCGAAGAGGCGTTGAACGATGCGCAGGCGCAGCTTGAGGCGCTGATGGCCGAGTAACCCCACCAGCCCCTGACATGCGCCCGGCGGCCCCAGTGTCGCCGGGCGGACCTTTGACACCCCCAACCGGTGGCCCCATGACATCCATGATTTCCCCGCTCGACAGGCGCAGGCACCTGACGGGCATGGCCTTCATCACGCCGACGATGCTCGTGATCATCGCGATCCTCGTCTATCCGATCCTGCAATCCATCGTGCTGAGTTTCGGCCAATCCAGCATCGACGGGTCCGAGCCTTACCAGTTCGTCGGCCTGAAGCATTACGCCGCGCTGGCAGGCAATGACCGGTTCTGGAACGCGCTCTGGGTGACGCTGCTGTTCACCGGCCTGTCGATCCCGCTGGAACTGGCCATGGGCATCGGGCTGGCGGTGCTGATGAACGAACATTTCCGCTTCAAGGGGATCGCCCGGCTGGCGGTGCTGTTTCCCTGGGCGCTGCCCACCGCGCTGAACACGCTGATGTGGCGCTGGATGTACAACACCGACTACGGGCTGTTCAACGCCGCCGCCCTGCAATCGGGGCTGGTGGACCGACCGATCAATTGGCTGGGTGACGAGACGCTAGCGATGATGTCGATGGTCATCGTGGCGGTCTGGAAAACCTCGTCCTTCATGGCGCTGATCATTCTGGCCGGGCTGCAATCCATCCCGCGCGAGCTGTACGAGGCGGGCCGCATGGATGGCATGACCCGCTGGCAGGAGTTCCGCGAGATCACCCTGCCGCTGCTGAAAGGGCCGATCCTGGTGGCGCTGATCGTGCGGTCGATGGATGCGCTGCGCACCTTCGAGCTGCCGTTCAACCTGACTGATGGCGGGCCGGTGACGGCCACCGAGAGCTTGTCGCTGTATGCCTACAAGGTGATCTTCGACTTCATCGAGTTCAACTATGGCGCGGCCATCGTCGTGGTGCAGTTCCTGGTGATCTTCGCGATGAGCCTGCTGTATATCCTGACCCTGCGGAACAAGGACTGAGCCGATGAAAAAACGTCCCCGCTTTGGTCTGTACGCGCTGGTGATCCTGTCGGTGGTGATTTCCTTCCTGCCGATCGTCTGGCTGGTGCTGACTTCGTTGAAAACCACCGAAGGCATCTATGCCTGGCCGCCGCAGTATCTGCCCGATCCTTTCACGCTGAAGAACTACATCAACATCTTCACCAATTCGCCCGAACTGCTGCTCTATGTGCTGAACTCCTTCATCGTCGCCCTGGGCTGTACCGTGGTGGCGCTCAGCTTTGGCGGCATGGCGGGCTATGCGCTGTCGCGGCTGGGGATGCGGCGGGCCGGGGTGCTGATGGTGTTCATCCTGGCGGTGTCGATGTTCCCGCCGGTGTCGCTGCTGCCCTCGCTGTTCCAGACCTTTCTCAAGCTGGGGCTGCTGAACACCTATGCCGGGCTGATCATTGCCCATACCGGGCTGTTCCTGCCGTTCACCGTGTGGATGCTGGCCAGCTATTTCGCCACGCTGCCGCCCGAGATCGAAGAGGCCGCGCGCATGGATGGCATGGGGTTCTTCCGCATCTTCTGGTCCATCGTGATCCCGCTGTCCTGGCCGGGGTTCGTGGCCACCGGGCTGATCGTGTTCATCTTTTCGTGGAACGAATTCCCGCTGGCGCTGGTGCTGATGACGCAGAACGCGATGCGCACCGCGCCGGTCGGCATTTCGCTCTATCCCGGTGAGTATGCCTTCCCGTGGGAGACGATCTCGACCGCGACGGTGATTGCCATCGTGCCGGTCCTGATCATCACCGCCATCTTCCAGAAACAGATCGTCGGCGGGCTGACCGCGGGCACAGGCAAGTGAGACCCTGACAATGACAGAAGTGAAACTGGATCGTATCGGCAAGTCCTATGGCAGCGTCGAGGCCGTGCAGCAGTTCGACCTGACGATCCGCGAAGGCGAATTCCTGGTGCTGCTGGGGCCGTCGGGCTGCGGAAAATCCACGACGCTGCGGATGATTGCCGGGCTGGAAAGCATCACCAAGGGCGATCTGCTGATCGGCGGCGCGCGGATGAACGATGTCGATCCCAAGGATCGCGGCGTGGCAATGGTGTTCCAGAACTACGCGCTGTATCCGCACAAGACCGTGTTCGACAACATGGCCATGGCGCTGAAGCTTCAGAAGGTACCGGCGGCGGAGATTGCGCAGCGGGTCGGCCACACCGCCGAGCTTCTGGGCCTGACCGATTATCTTCAGCGCAAACCCGCCGCGCTGTCGGGTGGCCAGCGCCAGCGCGTCGCCATTGGCCGGGCCATCGTGCGCACGCCAAAGGTGTTCCTGTTCGACGAGCCGCTGTCGAACCTGGATGCCAAGCTGCGCGTCAAGATGCGGATGGAGCTTCAGGAGCTGCACGGGCGGCTGAACGCGACCTCGGTCTATGTCACCCACGATCAGGTCGAGGCGATGACGCTGGCCGACCGGATCGTCATCATGAACGGCGGTGTGGTGGCGCAGGTCGGCACCCCGCGCGAAGTCTATGACCACCCGGCGGATGAATTCGTCGCGGGCTTCATCGGCAGCCCGGCGATGAATTTCGTCGATCTGTCGCGCGATGACACCGGCGGTTGGCGCAGCGATTGTGGCAGCCTGGCCCTGCCCAGCCTGCCCATGGACACCGGCCCCCGCAGGCGCATCCGGCTGGGCGTCCGGCCCGAACATATCGAGGTTCTGCCCGGCGCCACCGGCGCGGACGGGATGACCTATACGGCGAACGTCCTTCTGGACGAATTGCTGGGCGCCGATGCGCTGTTGAGCCTTGGCATCGGCGATGTGCGGCTGCTGGCCCGCGTCGGCGGCGTCGACCACCCGGTTAGGGGCGACACCGTGACGATCCGCCTGAACCCGGCGCAGCTTCATGCCTTCGATCTGGAGACGACGGAAGCGCTGCGCTGATCGCGTCCGGGCGCAGGTGTCCTCCCCATCTGCGCCCGGCTTTGCCCCCTAACGACGGCTCGCCGATGGTCCGCGCCACATGCGCCAGACCCGGCGCTTGCGCAGCGCCAAGGCCCCCGCGCTCAGAACGAACAGGCAGAAGACCGCCTTCGTCACCTCCTCCATGGTGCCCTGAATCAACAAGGCGTGCACCACGGTGCCGGTCAGGATCAGGACCGCCGCAAGGCTGTGTCCCAGACGCCAGAGCCGCAGCCCGATCCGCTTTTGTAACGCGGCAAGCAAGGCCGCCGCGAAGACCGCCCACATCGCCACGGCCCCCCAGACCGAAAACGGTGTCGGAGACCGGAACAGCAAGACATCTACGACATCCGGTGGGCTGGTGATCCAGAGCCCCCCCACGTGAAGGACAACCGCCAGGACAAGACCGGCCCCGCACCAGATGTGGACACGCCGGACCGGAACCCCGGGCAGGGCGCCCGCGATCAACAGCGGCTGGACCAGCAACAGCGCCAGTCCAGCGATCCCGGCAAACCCGGCTGCGATATAGATCGGGTCGCGCCATTGCAGCAGCGGGCTTTGGGCGGCGGCGATCAGCGGTGTGGCGATGGCGAGCGCCAGCGCCGTCCACACAAGCGGGCCGCGCAAGGCCATCAGGCGGGGCGCAGCACGAACTCTACATGAAGGCGCGTGTCCGAGGCCCGCGCCATCACGGGCCGCAGGAACACCGTTTCAAAACCGCCGTCGTCAAAGTCGGCGTCATAGGCCAGATGCCCGTGCGGCTGCCCGAAGGCGGGGACGATCTGCGGCATCTCGATGCGGAACACGCCCTGGGCATCCGTCAGCGTCGCCCCGTGCGAGCGCTTGTCGCGTTCGTGCCCTTCCGTCGTATGCGCCCAGACCTGGATGCGCCGCCCGGCAAGCGGGGCGCCATCGCCGGCGCGGCGCACGGTGCCGGTGGTCCAGAAGCCGCCATTGCCGATGCGTTTCACGATCGGCGCGCCGGGGCGATAGTTGTTGGCTCCGCCCCGCATGGTTCGCGTGGGTTCCAGATTTTGAGCCAGCGCGGGCCGGATCAGGCCCGGCGCATGGAGCAACAGCGCGGCCCCTGCGGTGGCCATCACCGCGCGCCGCGTCGGGGATGAGGTTGGCATGTCGGTCTCTCCTGTCTGCCACGTCAGAAAACCCTGCGGGGTCTCTGGATAGGTATCGTTGCGCGGGGACACGTCAACTCGGGTGCCGATGGCGCCGGATCAGGTGGGCTGTCCGGCGCCCCCCGGCTTACCCCGCAAGATAGGTTCGGAACCAGGCCACGGTGCGCTGTTCGGCAAGGCGGGCGGCCTGTTCGTCGTAGCGGGGCGTGGTGTCGTTGTGGAACCCGTGGTTCACGTCTGGGTAGATATTGACCTCGTACCGCTTGTCGTTTTCCTCAAGCGCCTTCTGATAATCGGGCCACATGGCATTGATGCGCTGGTCGAGCGCGGCAAGCTGGATCATCAGCGGGGCTTGGATCTGCGCCACCTGGCTGCTTTCGGGGGCAGCGCCATAGAAGGGCACGCCCGCCGCCATTTCGGGATAGGCGACGGCCAGCTTGTTCACGACACCGCCGCCATAGCAGAAGCCCGTCGCGCCCACCTTGCCGTTGGTGCCGTCAAGCGCCTGAAGATATTCGAACCCCGCGAAGAAGTCGTTCAGCAGGGCCGTCTGATCGAGGGTGCGCTGCATCTCGCGCCCCTTGTCATCGCTGCCCGGATAGCCACCCAGCGACGACAGCCCGTCCGGACCCATGGCGACGAAACCGGCCTTTGCCAACCGGCGCACCACGTCGCGGATATAGGGGTTCAGCCCCCGGTTTTCGTGGATCACCAGCACGGCCGCTGGCGGGCGGCTCGGGTCGATCTGTGTCGGGCGAACCAGATAGGCGGTGATGTCGCCGGTGCCGTTCGGGCTTGGATAGACGATGTCTTCGCCCTGAATGTCCGGATCATCCACGGCCACCTGTTCGGCCAGCGCGTAGTTGGGCGAAAGCGTGCCAAGGATCGCTGCCGCCGTCAGCCCCCCGACGGCCCATTTGCCGGCCCGGTCGAGGAACTCCCGCTTCGAAATCTTGCCGTGGGCGTAATAGTCGTAGAGGTCCAGAAGCTCTTGATCGAAATCGGCGGCGGTCAGGCGGCGCGCAGGTGTCTGAGTGTTCATCAGCAGGACTCCGTTAGGGAAAAGGGCGTGAAGCAACGGGGCTACGGTTCTTGAATTAGGTCGTTTGGCAATTCCTCAACCCGCATCATGTGAGCGTGGGTCATTCAGAAATGCCTGTCCAGATTCGCACACTACATTTTTTGGTGAACGGCAGGGCCCGCGCCGTCTTGCGTCAGATCCGATTGGCCGGGCGCAGCTCGGCGCGCTCAGCGCGAGGGATCGAGCTTGACCACTTTCGACAGCCGGGCGGCAGCGTCGGCGAGGTGGTTTTTCATTCCGGAATAGGCGGCGTCCGCATCCTGTGCTGCGATGGCCTCGGCAATGGCGCGATGCAGGGGCACGGATTTGCGGTTCAGGCTTTCTTCGGGGTTGGTCAGGCGGATCGACAGCATCAGCCCAGCGAAAATAGCGTTCTCAAGGGCTTCAAGATAGCGGTTGTTGGTGGCGCGCAGTACGGCGATGTGAAACCGGGCGTCGGCCAGAACGTATTCGCTGTTCTCACGGGTGCTGGCCTGCATCTGATCCACCGCATCGAGGATTGCTTTCAGTTGCGCCTCGCTGCGGCGGTTGGCGGCGTAGTAGGCGGCGTCGGGTTCGATTGACTGCCGCAACTCCATCAGCGAGATCAGCCGCTCGTCCTCGATGGTCAGGGATTGGTGCCACATCAACACGTCGCGGTCGAGCATCTGCCAATTCCCGACGTCCTGCACCCGTGTGCCGATCCGCTGGCGCACTTCGAGAAGCCCCTTGGCGACCAGCATCTTGACCGCTTCCCGCACCGCGGTGCGGCTGACGCCAAATTCCTCGCACAGCGCGTTTTCGTCCGGCAGCAACTGGCCGGGCTGAAGCTGGCCATCGAGAATGCGCTCGCCCAGTTTTCGGGAAATCTGGCCGGACAGCGAGCGGGAGAGGGTGTTCGACGTCGGGATCAGGACGTCCTGGTCGGAAGAGGGCACGGCGAAATCTCCTGTCTTTTGGGAAACATAATACCTTTGTGGCGGAAAGCAACGCCGTGGCCTTCGGGCGGCAATGCAGGCCTGGAGAAAATGTATTGATATTATGATTAGATATGCCGTAAGAATATCGGTAAAAGAAAGGAATACCGATGTTATCACAAGACCAGCGAACAGAGGCGGCCCGCGCGTTGTTTCGGGCCGAACAGACACGGGTGCAGGCCGAGCGCCTGTCGGCGACCTATCCTCAGATCGAGATCGAAGATGCCTATGCGATCAGCCGCGAAGTGGCGGCGGCGCGGGCGAGGGCAGGGGACCGCCTGATCGGCCACAAGGTCGGGCTGACCTCGAAGGCGATGCGGGCGGCGTCGAAGATCAACGAGCCGGACTACGGCCATGTCTTTGCCAGCATGCTGATCGAGGATGACGCGACGGTCGCACATGCCGACTTCTGTGTGCCGCGGGTCGAGCCCGAGCTGACCTTCGTCCTGAAATCACCGCTAAAGGGTCCGGGCCTGACGCTGGATGACGTGCTTGCCGCGACCGACTACGTGGTGCCCTCGATCGAGATCATCGATGCGCGGGTGACCGAACCGCGCCGCATTTTCGACACTGTGGCCGACAATGGCGCGGCCGCCGGGCTGATCCTAGGTGCCAGGCGGTTCCGCCCCGACGAGATCGACTGGAGCTGGGCCGGCGCCCTGTTCCGCCGCAATGGCGAGATCGAGGAAACCGGCATTGCCGCCGGGGTCATGGATCATCCGGCCAATGCGGTCGCCTGGCTGGGCAACAAGCTGGCCACCTATGGCGGCGGGCTGGAGGCCGGGCACATGGTGCTGTCGGGGTCGTTCACGCGCCCGGTCTGGGCCGATCCCGGCGACCGGCTGGAGGCCGACTTTGGCCCGCTCGGCACCGTTTCCCTTTCCTTTTCTTGAACATTTTGGAGCAAAAGATGCCCGAACAACACCCCAAGTACCTAATTGGCGACACCTGGGGGACGGCCTCGGACCTGCCGCCCATGGCCGTCGTCAACCCGGCAACTGGCGACACGCTGTACGAGGTCCCCTGCTGTAGCCCCAAACACGTCGCACAGGCGTTGCAACATGCCGAAGCGGGATTTGCCGAATGGTCGGCCATCCCCGGCTGGCAGCGCGCGCAGTACCTGCGGCGCATCGCCGAAGAAATCGTCAAGCGCCGCGAGGATTTTGGCCGTGCCATTGCCACCGAAATGGGCCGGGTGCACGCCATGGCGATTGGCGAGGCTGACTCTGCCGCGCAACAGTTTGTCTGGATGGCGGGCGAGGCCGAGCGGCTGTTCGGCCAGACCATCACCTCGCGCTTTGGCGGGCATCTGAGCATCACGCCGGAACCGGTGGGCATCGTGGCCGCCTTCAGCCCGTGGAACTTCCCCCTTGGTCTGCCCGCGCGCAAGCTGGCGCCGGCGCTGGCCGCGGGCTGCGTGGTGATCCTGCGCCCTTCGGAACAAACCCCACTGGTTGGCACGATCCTTGGCGAGTGCTGTCAGGCCGCCGGTCTGCCGAGCGGTGTGGTGCAGATCCTGCAAGGCGACCCGCAGGGGGTATCGCCCGCGCTGATGGAAGCGGAAGCGGTGCGCAAGATCTCCTTCACCGGATCCACCCGCGTCGGCCGCTTGCTGATGGCGCAATCGGCGCAGACCGTGAAACGGGTGTCGATGGAGCTGGGCGGTCATGCACCGCTGATCATCTGCCCGGATGCCGATGTGCCGGCCGCGGCCCGGCTGGCGGCGAAGTTCAAGTTCATGAATACGGGCCAAATCTGCGGCTCGCCCAGCCGGTTCTTTCTGCATGAGGAAGTGGCCGAAGCGTTTACCGAGGTCTTCATGAGTGAGGCTGAAAACCTGCGCATCGGCGATCCGATGGCGTCCGAAACGACCATGGGACCGATGGCCAGTCCGGCACAGTTGGACAAGCTGGAGCGGCTGGTATCCGACGCGGTGGAGCGGGGCGCGACCCTGCGGTTGGGCGGTGGCCGGGCGCGGGAACAGAACAAGGGGTTCTTCTTTACGCCCACGGTTCTGGAAAACGTCACCGACGATGCCGAGATCATGTCGGAAGAGCCTTTCGGCCCGGTGGCCTCGCTGACCACCTACTCCGATCTGAGCGATGCCATCGCGCGGGCCAACAGCACGCAGTACGGCCTTGCCGCCTATGCCTTCACCCGGTCCGAGGTGGTGGCGCGGCGGTTGTCGGCGGAATTGCAGTCGGGAATGGTGGGGATCAACAACTTTCAGCTGTCGCATTTCGAGGCACCGTTCAGCGGGGTGAAACACTCGGGCGTCGGCATCGAAGGCGGGCAGATGGCGATCAACGAATACCTGACCTTCAAGACCACCCATGCCGAGTTCGAGGTGCCTGCCGCCTGACCACGCGACATCCGGTAGGTCAGAGGGATACCGCAGCGATGCGGTATCCCTTTTTCGTTCAACCCTTGCGCGGCAACCAGACCGCCATTGTGTTGTCGTTGCGATTGTTCCACGCGAAATAGGGGATCAGGGTTGCGGAAACCGCACTCTGATCCGTGGCCCTTGCCGGGGCGTACAGCGCCTGTGTGGTCCAGGGCGCGCGCCGGGGCAATTCGGTGCGCAGCAGGGTCAGGCCGTCGAAGACCCCCTGTGCTGCAACCGGAGTGAAGCGTGCGTCGGCGGGCAGGGCGACATCGTTGATTGTCACCCCCTCGGGCAGATCCGCGCCTTCCAGACAATAGACCACCGGGCCCGCCATCACCGCCACCTGGTTGCGCAACTCCTCGACCTCGGGACGGGCGGCCAGAATGCGGGGGCGGATGTCCAGCGTCAGTTCGATCACGTCGCCGGGCGCCCAGGACCGGGTGAGGGCAAGGTAGCGGGGCCCGCAGCCCGTGACCTCGACCGGATCGCCATTTACACGAAGGCGGGTAGTGTCGCTCCAGCCCGGAATGCGCAGGTGCAGGGTGCAGTCTGCCTCGGGGGCGGCCTCGACAGACATGCACACCTCGCCGGACCACGGGAAGTCCGAGTCCTGCCGCAGCGTGATGCGCCCGGTGCCAAGGTCGGTGTCCAGCCTGTTGGTTCCATAGAGATGCACCCAGACGGCATTTTCGGCCGTCGAATAAGCCCAGCGGTGCAGCCCGGCGATGGTGCGGGTCACTTGCGGCGGGCAGCAGTAGCAGGTCCAGCGGGTCCAGCGGCGGGGCGAGTCGTTGTTGCCGATGAAATGCGTCTCGCCGTTGAAGCGCAGCGGGTTGGAATAGGTGAAATGCGTCCCCGACAGCGACACGCCCGACAGCCCGGTGTTGTACATCACCCGTTCGATCACATCGCCATAGCGGGCATCGCCGGTCAGTTGCAGCATTCGCCAGCTCCACATCGCGTTGGCGATATTGGCGCAGGTTTCGTTATAGGCGGTGTCCGAGGGCAGTTGGTAGGGTCGGCCATAAGCCTCGGCGATGGGTTCATAGCGGGGATGGCTGCGCTCGGCTGTGCCCTTGTGCAGCGCGCCGATACCGCCGGTGATGTACATCTTGCGATAGGTGGAATCCTCCCAGATGCGGGTGATTGCGGCCATCAGCGGCGCCTCGTCGGTTTCCATCACGATGTCGGCTGCCCCGGCCCAAAGATAGGGGCCGGTGACCGCGTGGCCCACCGCTTCGGTCTCGTCCAGGAGCGGCACGCGGGCCTGGCTCTGGTCGCCGTTGTTGCCGGGACGTTCGGGGTGGGTGCCGCGATTGTCGACAAAGATCCGCGCGAGTTCGAGATAGCGGGCCTCCCCGGTCTCGCGGAAAAGCTCGACCAGACCCATGATCTGCGAGGGGTTGAAACCGAAGCGGGCGAGGTCCGGATCGCGGGGGTGGAAAGTGTCATACAGGTTGTCGGCGGCCCGCCGCGCGATGTTCAGCAGCCTGGGGTCTGCGGTGACCTGATGGTGCAGGCAGGCCGTGGTGAAGAGATGCCCGAGATTGTACATCTCGTGATGCTCGATATCGGTCCAGCGTCCAAGCTCGGTCAGGGTGATCTGGGTGTTGAGATAGCCGTCAGGCTCCTGCGCGGCGGCGATGATGTCGATGCGGTCATTCATGAAGCGAGTGAGTGCTTCGTCCGGTGACACGTCCGTCAGCAGCAGGATCGACTCAAGCGCCTTGTAGCAATCGCCGTCACTCCAGTAGCGGCCGTGGAATGTCCCGCCGCTTTCGGCAACGGCGCGGAAATTCCCGAAGTAGGCGGCGTTCGCGGGGTCTTCCATCGCGTCCAGAACGCTGTGAATCGACTCACTGCGGATCAGGTTTTGCTTTTCGGCCCAGAAGCCACCGGTCCAGCGCACGTCCTTGTCGGCGGGGCGCCACAATCGCGCATGCGCGCTGATCGGGCTTAGGGTGGGTCCATCCATATCTCTGTTCTCCGATGATTTTCAGTCTCGTGGGTTCGGCGGTTTGCACAGCCGTGCCGCGTGGCGCCAGGTCGAGAGACTTGCGTTTCGTTGCGGCTTGACGGACAGTACAGAAACATATTATGTTTGTATTTGTCGATAAAAAGCAATACCAGCGACAAAAAGCAAACCGGAGGAGGATGAGATGTCCCGACTGAAACAGAGCGTGGCCACCATGTGCCTGAGCTTGCCACTGGCCCTGAGCGGGCTGACCCTGACCCCAGCCCCGGTGGTTGCCGAAGGCGTGGTGCACCTGTTCCACCGCTCGGCGGCAGAGCCGATGCGGGTGCCGCGCATGGCAATGTGGAATGCCTGCGCCGAACGGCTGGATATCGAGATCATCGAGAACTTCTCGCCGCCCAAGCAATACGAGGTGCAGCTTCCGGTGCAGCTCTCCAGTTCGACCCCGCCCGACATCTACGCCTATTGGGCCGGTGGACGTTCGCAGTTTCAGGCCGCGACTGGCAAGATCCGCGCGATGAACGACATCTGGGACGAGATCAAGGACAACTACCCGGCGGGCGTTCAGGCCACCAGCACCGAGCCGGATGGCAACGTCTACACCATCCCGACCACCTTCCAGCCCAACGTTTTCTGGTACAACAAGCGCGTCTTCGCAGAACACGGGCTGGAAGCCCCGCAGTCCTGGGATGGGTTTCTCGACGTGGCGGCCCAGCTGAAGGAGGCCGGCGTCACCCCCTTCCTTCTGGGATCGAAATCCGGTTGGGAGCCGCTGTTGTGGTTCGACTATTTCGTGTTGCGCGTGGCCGGGTCGGACTTCCGCAACGGGCTGATGGCGGGAACCGAAAGCTATCTCGACCCGCGCGTCATCGAGTCTATGGAGCTTTGGAAGAACCTGCTGGAAGCAGGCTATTTCAATGACCGCACGTCCAGCATCGGCTGGCAAGAAATGGCGACCAAGTTTGTCAACGGCGAGGGCGCGATGGAGCTGATGGGCACATGGACGGTCGGCAACTTCATTGCCGCGGGGCTGGAGCCGGGGACCGATTTTGACGTCTTCGACTTCCCGGCCATCACACCCGGTATCGAGCTTGCCGTCGAAGGTGCTGTCGAAGGTTGGGCCGCAAGTGGCGCCGGCGAGAACACCGAAAACGCACTGGCCATGCTGAAATGCGTCTCTGAGCGCGAACCGCAGGAGTTGTTTGCGGCGCAGGCGCAGCGAATGGCGGCCAACAAGGACGTTCCCGTTGAAATCTACGAACCGGCCTCGTTCCAGCCGACCATCGTGAAATTCCAGGACATGCTGGATGCGCCGTTCCACCAGAACCTCGAACTCGCCACCCATCCCGGCGTGACCGAGGTCGCCAAGCGTGAGCTGCCGCGCTTCCTGGCCTATCCGGACCAGTACATGAAGGTGCTGGAAATGCTGGAAGATCGCCGCAACGACGTCTTCGGCGACAGCTGAGGCATTGCGACCGGGCGGCCCCCGCTGCCCGGTCGCACAGCAGAGGAGGACACTGCCATGAACGCCCGGCTCACGCCTTGGCTTTTCCTGATGCCCGCGATCCTGATCTACGGCATCTTCGGCGCCTACCCGATTTTCCAGACCTTCGCCATCAGCCTGACCGATCAGGTCGGTGTGGCGGAACCCGGAACATTCGTCGGGCTGCAAAACTATGTAACGCTGATCCAGGACGAGTATTTCCTGAACGCGCTGAAACACACGGGCATCTGGGTGATCGCCTTCCTGATCGTGCCCAATTCGCTGGCCATCACCATCGCGCTGCTGGTCAAGCAGACCTTCTGGGGCGCGAGCCTGATCAAGACGGTGTTCTTCCTGCCATTGGCGCTGTCGTTCGCGATTGTCGGCGTGGTCTGGGGCTGGATCTATGAACCCGACGTCGGCCTGCTGGATCAACTGCTGATCGCGCTGGGGCTTGAAGGATTGATCGTTGAATGGCTGGGCCCGGATGCGGCGACCTATTCGGTGATTGCGGCGGCCGCATGGCGGCAGACGGCCTTTGCCACGGTGGTCTTTCTGGCCGGCCTTTCGGCGATCCCGCAGGAATTGATCGAAGCGGCGAAAGTGGATGGTGGCACGCGGCGGCAGATCTTTTTCCGCATCACCCTGCCGCTGCTGAAACCCGCCAGCACCATCGCCGTCTCCTCGGCGCTGATCCATGCGCTTCTGGCCACCGAGATCGTGCTGACCATGACCGAAGGCGGTCCGTTCGGCTCGTCCGAAGTGGTGGGCTACCGGATGTATATGGAGACTTTCTGGAACTACAAATTTGGCTACGGCGCCGCGATCGGCGTGATCGTCACCCTGATGACGGCGACCATGGTGGTGCCCTACGTGCGGCGTATGGCCAAGGCCCAAGAACGTGACTGGAGCTGAGGCCATGACCGATATGACCACACATCTCTCGGCCCCCCGCGGGGCGGCCATCGACCGGGGCAGCCTGCGCGAACGGATCGAAGAACCGCTGATGCGCGGCGGGCAGATCGCGCTGCTGCTGCTTCTGGCGCTGGTGTTCTTCCTGCCGGTGCTGGGCACGCTGCTGACCTCGGTCCGCACCATTCCCGACATTACCCAGAACGGCGCCTGGGCGCTGCCGTCCAGTTATGAATGGGGCAACCTGGGCCGCGCCTTTGTCGAGATGCTGCCCTATCTGCGCGCCTCGGTGATCATCACGCTGCCATCGGTTGCGGGCACGCTTCTGGTGTCGATGATGGCGGGCTATGCACTCAGCCGGATGCGGTTCCAGGGGCGGATCTGGATGTTCCTGGTGATCGTCTCGCTCAGCTTCGTGCCGATCCACACCCAGCTGATTCCGGTGTTCCGGCTGATGTCCGACCTTGGCCTGCATGACACGTTCATCGCGCAGATCATCGTGCACATCATGCGGCAGATCCCCTTTGCCGTGCTGATCATGACCAATTTCTTCAACACGGTTCCGGGGGAATTGCGCGAAGCCGGCCGTATCGACGGGGCCAGCGAATGGACGATCTTCCGGCGCATCTATGTGCCGGTGGCCCGGCCTGCGCTGTCGGCGCTGATCGTGCTGGAGTTCACATGGATCTGGAACGATCTGCTCTGGGGTCTCGTGCTGACCCAGGGGGCGGGCAAGAAGCCGGTCACCGTGGGCATCCTGTCCTTCGAGGGCGAATACGAGATCGCCTGGAACATGGTGGCTTCGGGCGCGGTGGTGGCTGCCATCCCGACGCTGGTCGTCTTCCTCGCCTTCCAGAAACACTTCATCCGCGGAATGACAATGGGATCGGTCAAGGGCTGAGGCTCGGCACCGAACAAGGAGAAATCACATGGCACATGTTACCATCAGTCAGGTCATCAAGAACTATGGCGCGGTGCGGGCGATCAAGGGCATCGACGTGGATATCGAGGACGGCGAGTTCGTCGCCCTTGTCGGTCCCTCGGGCTGTGGCAAGACCACGCTTCTGCGGATGATCGCCGGGCTGGAGGACATCAGCGGCGGCACCATCGAGATCGGCGGCAAGGTGGTCAACGGTCTGCAACCCAAGGCGCGCGATATCGCGATGGTGTTCCAGAACTACGCGCTTTACCCGCATATGAAGGTGGCCGACAACATGTCCTTCTCGATGCAGCTTGCCGGCGCGTCGAAGGGCGAGATCAAGGCCAAGGTCGAGGATGCCGCGCGAATCCTCAACCTGGAACCCTACCTTGACCGCTATCCGCGCGAACTGTCGGGGGGCCAACGCCAGAGGGTCGCCATGGGCCGCGCCATCGTGCGCAATCCCAAGGTGTTCCTGTTCGATGAGCCGCTGTCCAACCTGGATGCCAAGCTGCGCGTGTCGATGCGCGCCGAGATCAAGTCGTTGCATCAGCGCCTGGGCACAACGGCGGTCTATGTGACCCACGACCAGATCGAAGCCATGACCATGGCCGACAAGATCGTGGTGATGAGCGAGGGCCGGATCGAGCAGGTGGGCACACCGCTGGATCTTTACGACGAACCCGCCAATCTGTTCGTCGCGGCCTTCATCGGCTCGCCCTCGATGAACCTGCTGGAAGGGCAGGTCTGCGACGGCGGCGTGCGCTTTGCCGATGGCACGGTGCTGGCCCTTTCGGGCACCGAAGGTTTCGAGACCGGCCGCCCGGTGATCGCCGGTATCCGTCCCGATACGTTCGAGCTGGCCGAACGCGGGCTGGCGGTGCAGGTCAATGTGACCGAGCCCACGGGTGCGGAAACCCAGGTGGTGGGCCAGATCGGCAACACGCCGGTGACCTGCCTGATGCGCGAAAGGATCAGCGGGCGCTACGGGGACGTGCTGCATGTGCTGCCGCAGGGCCCGGTGCATCTGTTCGATCCCGAAACCCGCCTGCGTCTGGGCACCGCGCGCGCGGCCATCGTCAATTGAACTGCGCCACCCATACAGCGCCGGGTGCCGCGTCCATCGCCCCCGAAGCCGCGTCACGGTCGATGCTTGCGGGCATGGGGCTGGTGGCGCTGGCCGGTTGCATCCTGGCCACGCAGGATGCGGCCATCAAGGAAATGACAGCGCGCCATTCGCCGATGCAGATCGCCTTCGTGCGCTATGGCTGGCACGCGCTGTTCATCGCGATCTTTCTTCGGGCAGCGGGCCGGCAGGAGGTCTATCGCACCCGGCGCCTGCCGCTGCATCTGGCGCGGGCTGCACTGTTGCTGACCGCTTCGCTCTCCATGTTCGTGGCCATCGCTCATATCCCGCTGTCGCAGGCGACAGTAATCCAGTTTCTCAGCCCGCTGGTGGTGACGCTGCTGTCGGTCCTGTTTTTGGGAGAGCGCATCGGCTGGCGTCGTACGACCGCGTTGTGCCTTGGCTTCTGCGGCGTGCTTGTGGTCATTGGCCCCGCGCGCGACGGTGCTGGCGGGCCGTCCCTGGTCTGGCTCCTGCCGCTGCTGTCGGCCTGCGGCTCGGCGGGCTATGTGCTGATGACCCGCCGCTTGTCGTCGCCCGACGAAGCCGCGCCCTCGATGGCGCTGATGCCGGTGATCTGTTTCCTGGCCCTGCTGCCCGTGCAGCCGTTTTTCTGGAGCCCGGTCACGCTGGCCGACATGGGGATCCTCGCCGGTCTGGGCCTGACCGGAACCCTGGCCCATGTGGCCATTCAACTGGGAATGCAGGCCGCCCCGGCGTCGATCCTGTCGCCCTTCCTGTACAGCCAGGTGATCGTCGCCAGCTTGTGGGGTGTCGTCTTCTTCGGCGACCCGATGAGCGCCGGCTTTGTCCTGGGCACCTTTCTGATCGTCGGCGGGGGGCTTGCGATCTGGTGGATCGAACGCCCCCGCCCGACCCCGTGACACGCAAACCAGAGAGTTTCAGAATGACTGCCAAGAACATTGTCCTTTTCATCACCGATCAATGGCGCTGGGACACCCTCAACCAGCCGGGCCATCCCTGCAAGCTGCCCAATCTTCAGGCCTTTCGCGCAGAGGCGACCAATCACGTCAACGCCTTCACCTCGGTGCCGTTGTGCACCCCGGCGCGCGGCAGTCTGTTCACCGGGAAATGGCCGCATCAGACCGGCACGATGGACAATGTTCAGGGCTCGTCCTTCTATCCGCACGGCAAGCTGCACCCCAGCCACAAGACCTATATGGAGCGTCTGCAAGAGGCCGGCTACGAGGTGTCCTTCATTGGCAAATGGCATCTTGGGGCAGGCACGCTGATAGAGCGCGGCATCGACGCCCCGCTGAGCGATGGTGGCGATCTGGCGCTGATCCCGGCCGATGACCTGGAGTTCGCAACACCGCGCAAGACGCCCTTCTACGGCACGATCACCCAAGGCACCCATATGGATGAAAAGCGGGTGATGGCGGGGATCGAGCGGCTGGAAAGCCTGTCGGACACGGGCAAGCCGTTCTGCCTGATCGTTTCGCTTCCGGGGCCGCATTTTCCGCACCATGTGCCCGAGGACTGGGTGCGGATGTACGACGATCTGCCCGACGACTACATGCCTGACAATTTCATCCCGCAGTTCACTGAAGTGGGCAAGCCAAAGGCCCAGGGTGCACCCTACTGGCCGTGCCAGGATACCCGCGGGCTTGATCAGCAGGACTGGCGCCGCACCGCGCAGCACTATTTTGGCTTCTGTTCGTTCATCGACGACCTTTTCGGCCAGTTCCGTCGCAAGATGACCGCGCTGGGGCTGGACGACAGCACCAACCTGGCCTTCACCGCCGATCATGGCGAGATGCTGGGCGCGCATGGCTGGTTCGACAAGGGGCCGTTCTTCTATGAGGAAGTGATGCGCATTCCGATGCTGATCCGCGAAGCCGGACAGGGCGCGGCGATGGTCAACGAAGGATTTGTCAACTTCCGCGATCTGTTTCCGACCCTGCTGGCCGAAAGCGAAGCCGCCGGGATCCTCACGCTGGAAGAGACCGCGCGCAGTTTCGATGCCACAGCCGAGGATCACGCGGTCTATGGCTATGACGCTTACCAGGGGCGCCAGTTCAAGTTTCGCGGCATCCGCGAGCACCGCTACAAATATGCCTGGAGCCCGCATGACATCGAAGAGTTCTACGATCTGGAGACCGACCCGCAGGAGCGGGTGAACCGGGCAAGGGATCCGGCACTTGCAGATGAAAAGGCGCGGCTGAAAACGCGCCTCTTCGATTGGATGAAGGCCGAAAACGATGCGCTGGCCTTCGGCGGCTACCAGTTGCCGGTCGGCAGCTATATCGACGGTCGCCCGGCGCATGAACAGCACGATCACCAGCAACATCTCAATCCGGCATTGAAACAATGAAGATCACCGAAATCAGGACCTACATGCAGCGTGTCGACGATCGCCCGAGGGTGCTTGTCGCCATCAGGACCGACGCTGGCATCACCGGCTGGGGCGAGACCTATGCCCATGGCCCTGAGCGTGCGGTGGCCCCGATCCTTGACTATTTCGCCACGCATCTGCTGGGTGAGGATCCGCGCCGGGTGACCTTCCTGCACGAGAAACTCATGCATGTCGCCCGGTTTCCGCCGGGCGCACTGGGGCTGGCCGCGTTTTCCGCCGTTGATCACGCGCTCTGGGACATCGCGGCCAAGGCACTTGGCGTGCCGGTCTACCAGATGCTCGGCGGCCACATGCGGGACCGGGTGCGGGTCTATTGCACCGCCATCGGCGCGCCGGACAATGGCGTCGAGGTGCTGTCGGATCTGCACGCGGAATTCGGCTTCACGGCCTTCAAGCTCTCGCCCTATCGCAAGCACCCGTTCGAGCATCGCTGGGGCGAGGTTTGCGAGGCGACGGCGGATTATTTCCGCCAGTTGCGCGAGGGGCTTCCGGCGCATTTCGAGATCGCCTTTGACGCCCATTCGGTGCTGATGGAGGGGATCGACGCGGTGCGGCTGGCCCGTGCCATCGAGCCCTACGACCCGTTCTTTCTGGAAGAGCCGCTGCGGCCCGAGCATATGCCCGCCTGGACCCAGATGAAGGCAAAGCTGAACATCCCGCTGGCCACGGGCGAGGCGCTTTACAACCGCCACCAGTTCCTGGCGCTGCTGAACGCCGGCGGGGCGGATATCGTGCAGCCGGACATTGCCGTGGTCGGCGGGCTGACCGAGATGCGCCGAATTGCCGAGGTGGCCGATGCCCATTCGGTGCCGGTGGCGCCGCACAACCCGATGGGGCCGCTGGCCACCGCGCATAATGTGCATTTCTCTGCCGCCTGCACCAACTTCAAGATCCTCGAATACAAGGTGCACCGGGACGTGCCGTGGATCGCCGATCCCTATGTCCCGGTTGATGGCTATCTTGAGCTCCGGCCCGACCGGCCGGGCTGGGGAGTCGAGATCATCGAAGAGGCCTTGCAGACCGATGAATATTCCCATTGGTCCCGGCCCCTGATGCGCAAGCCGGACGGGGCGACGAGCTATGCGTAGGGATCCGACTTCGGGTACGTGGCCGTCATCTCCAGGGCGGGGCTTGGCGTTTCAGGTTCCTGGGAGGATCGTTGCGGCGCCGTTCGGCTTACGCCTTCATCGCCTTGACCGCCGCCACCGTCGTCAGTTCGATGTGGCGGGCGGTGAGGGTGCAGGTTTCCGCCACATCCCGCGCGATGGCCGCCGCGTAGATCGCCGCGTGTTCGGCGGGCGTGTCGCGTTCGCTGGTCCCAAGGCTGCGCGACAGGTGGCGATAGCGTTCGTGGTGGGCATAGATCTGGTCGCGCAGGTCCAGCAGCCATTTCGACGGCGTGGCCGAGACCAGTGCGTCATGAAACGCCCGGTTGCGGGCCTCGATTTCCTGTGGGCTGGTTTTACGATCCTCTGCCAGCCGCAAACTGTGATAGGCGGCGACAAGCTGTGCCTCCCAGGCATCGTCGCCCCGGCTCAGACTGTCGCGCAGCGCCTCGCTTTCCAGCAGGATGCGCACCCGGCCCAGATCCTCGACCTCGGCAGCCGAGACGCTGCGGACATAGAAGCCGCGGTTGGACTTTTGCACCACCGCCCGCTCGCCGATCAGCCGCGACAGGGCTTCGCGCAGCGGCGCGGCGCCAAAGCCGAACTGCGCGCGCAATTCGGCGATCTTGAGCTTGCGACCCGGCGCCAGGTCGCCAATGACAATGGCCTGCCGAAGTGTCAGAAAGGCGCTTTCAGCGTCGGTGACAAAGGTTTGTTGGTCCATGAAGCGACTGTTGTATCCGGCATTTTCGATTGCTCCTGTGTAGGGCCACAGCCGGCACAATCCAAGCCCAGGGGCACCCGGCCCGTCCGTGTTTTCACAGACAATCCCGATTTCGGACCAATGACCTACAGAAAGCCGACACGCCCATGAACATTTCCGAGAACAGGTTTACCCGCGCCCTGGCAAGAGGCGACCAGCAGATCGGTCTTTGGATCAGCCTGTGCAGCAATTTCGCCGCCGAAGTCGTGGCCTCTGCCGGCTTCGACTGGGCGCTGATCGACATGGAGCACAGCCACAACGACTATGCCAGCGTGCTAGGCCAGCTTCAGGCGTTTGCCGCCTATGACACGGTGCCGATTGTGCGCGTCGAATGGAACGACGCGGTGACGGTCAAGCGCCTTCTGGACCTTGGCGCGCCGGGGCTTCTGTTCCCGATGATCCAGACGGTCGAGGAGGCCGAACGGGCCGTCGCCGCCACCCGCTATCCGCCGCACGGCATCCGTGGGGTATCCAGCCTGACACGGGCCACCAAATTCGGACGCGTCGCTGACTACACAAGGCGGGTAAAAGACGAAACCGCCGTCCTGCTGCAGGTCGAGACCCAGGCCGCCATGGCGCGGGCCGAGGAGATTGCCGCTGTCGAGGGCGTCACGGGGTTATTCTTCGGCCCGGCAGACATTGCCGCCGACATGGGGATGCTCGGCCAACCCACCGCCCGCGAGGTCTGGGACCGCATCCGCCCGGTGGCCCGGCGGGTCATGGCGATGGGTGTGCCGGTTGGTACGCTGGTCTCCGATCCGGCGCTGGCGGCGGAGCTTCTGGACGAGGGGTTCGCTTTCGTCGCCTGCGGCACCGACACCGGCCTTCTGGCACGCGGCAGCGATGCCCTGCTGGCGGATGTCCGACGGTGGCGAAAGCCCCACTGAGACCAGAGGTGTCGTAATTGCCCGACCGCCGCTTTGGTCTCGACTCCCGCCTCGGCAGTTGATAAACATATTATGAATGTACTTTAGGCCGGGGAGGCACGCATGGCCCTGCACAAGAAGATGTATATCGGCGGCGAACTGGTCGAGGGGCAGGCCCGACTCGACGTGGTGAACCCGGCGACCGAAACCCGCGTGGCCACGGTGGCCGCCGCTGGGGAAGCCGATGTGGACAAGGCCCTGAAGGCGGCGCAGGCTGCGGTCCCCGGCTGGACCGCCACACCGGTTGTCGAGCGACAGCGCTGGATGCTGAAACTGCGCGATGCGGTGATCGCCAACGAAGAGATGCTGCGGGACTGCATCCATCAGGAGATGGGCAAACCCTGGGGCGGTACCCAGGAAGATTTCGACCTGCTGGAACGGTCGCTGAAATTCTACGCCGAGGAAATCCAGCGCGTCCATGACGAGACCCTGCGCGACCTCGACGGCACCCATGAGCACCGCATCGTCTACGAACCGTTGGGCGTCGCGGTGGCCTATCTGGCGTGGAACTTCCCGTTGCTGAACCTTGCCTACAAGCTCGCCCCGGCAATGGCTGCTGGATGCCCGATCATCCTGAGGCCCTCTGCCGCAACGCCGGTGTCGGCCTATGCTGTGGGAGAGCTTTGCCAACAGATCGGACTGCCGGCGGGAGTGGTCAATATCCTGACGACCGATGGCTACGGTCCGTCGGACGCGCTGGCGGCCTCAACTATCCCCAATCTGATCACGCTGATCGGCTCGACCAACACCGGCAAGCATCTGATGAAGGTGGGCGCGACATCGATCAAGAAGTTCTCGATGGAGCTGGGCGGCAATGCCCCGGTGCTGGTCTACAGGGACGCCGATCTGGACCTTGCTGCGGACATTGTCACCACCGTCAAGTTCAACAACGCGGGGCAGATCTGTGTGACCCCGAACCGCGTCTTTGTCGAGCGCGCGGTTTACGATGCCTTCCGCGACAAGGTGGTGGCGCGGGCCAGGGCGGTCAACGTGGGGTTCGACAGGGAGGCCGACATCCTGACCGGCCCGATGATCGACGGCCGCGCCTGGGGCCGGGTCAAGGGGATGATTGACGATGCGGTCGCCAGGGGTGCGGGGGTTCTGGCCGGCGGCGACCGTCCCGAGGGGCTGGACAAGGGGCATTTTCTTGCGCCCACGGTGCTGGACCATGTCACGCCCGAGATGGAGATCTACCGAAACGAAATTTTCGGCCCCGTCGTCAGCCTGATCCCCTTCGATGATCGCGAGGCAGTGGTTGAGCGCGCCAATGACGGCGAAGAAGGTGGACTCTCGTCCTATATATTTACCGCCGATCTGGCGCTGGCCGACCGGGTCGCCCGACGGCTGCGCTATGGTGAGGTGCAGATCAACGGCGTCAAATACGACATCTACCTGCCGCATGGCGGCATCGGGCAATCTGGCATCGGTCACGACTGCTCGCGCCTGGCCCTGAACGACTATCTTGTCGTCAAGCGTATCAGCCGGGGGCTGACCTGATGGAGCACGTCATGGAACTTGAACCGATCGCCAACACCCTGAAAATCACCAAGATCACCAGCCACGTCCTGCAATGCGACATGCCCGAGGAACTGGGCTATTCGCAGCAGTATTACGCCAAGCGCACCGCCCATATCGTCGAGGTCGAGACCGATCAGGGGATCACTGGCTGGGGCGAATGTTTCGGCCCCGGCAATGTGGCGCTGGCCAACAAGGCGATCGTGGAAAAGGTGATCCAGCCGCTGGTGCTGGGAATGGACCCGATTGATCGCGACGTGATCTGGCACAAGGTCTACAATCTGCTGCGCGACCACGGCCAGAAGGGCATGCCGCTGCAATCCCTGTCCGGGGTCGATATCGCGCTGTGGGATATTGCCGGCAAGGTGACGGGGCAGCCGATTCACAAGCTGATCGGCGGCGCGCATCGCAGCCACGTGCGGTCCTACGGCTATGGCATGATGCTGAAGCGCGAGAGCACCGAGGATCACGTGGCACGCTTCGTTGATGAGGCGGCCGCAATCCGGGACATGGGGTTTGCCGCCACCAAGATGAAGATCGGCCTTGGCGCCAAGGCTGACGTGAAGCTGGCCGCTGCGGTGCGGCGCGGTGTCGGGGATGATTTCGACTTCATGGCCGACGCCAACCATGCCTACACCACCTCGGATGCGTTCTATGTGGGGCGCGCGCTGGACGAGTTGGGCGCCTATTGGTTCGAGGAACCGATCGCGCCCGAGGATCTGGATGGTTACCGCGAGCTGCGCGCCGGGCTGAAGGTCAACATCTCGGGCGGCGAGGCCGAGTTCAACCGCTGGGGTTGGCGCGCACTGCTGGAAAGCCGGGGACTGGACATTGCCCAGCCCGAGGTTTGCGCCCTTGGCGGTATCACCGAATACCTGCGGGTGCTGGCCCTGTGCCATGCGCATTTCACCCCGGTTTTCAATCACGTCTGGGGCTCGGCCATCGCAGTGGCCACCAACCTGCAATTGCTGGCCGCCATGCCGCCGATGCCCGGCGGGCTGTTCCCGCGCGAGCCGTGGCTGGAATTCGACACCACCGAGAACCGCTTTCGCGACCATCTTCTGGCCGAACCGCTGGACATTCAGGGACAGGTCAAGCGCAACGACGGGCTGATCGCCATTCCGACGGGGCCGGGGCTGGGGGTGGAGCCGGACCGCGCCTTCATCAAGGCCCATGAGATCGAGGCGTAACCCCGATGATCCGGTATGTTGGGGTTGATTGGGGCACGTCGAGCTTCCGCCTGTGGGTCATCGACGCCGATGGACAGGTTCTGAGTGAACGCAAAGGCAGCGAGGGCATGTCGACGCTGACCGCTACGCAATTCGGCCCTGTGCTTGAGGCCCATCTGGCGGCGCTGGATGTGGGGACAGATGTGCCGGTGGTGATCTGCGGCATGGCCGGCGCACGGACCGGCTGGCGGGAAGCGCGTTACCTCGACCTGCCGCTGCCGCTTGACAGGCTGGCCGAATCCGCCATCCGGGTGCCGCACGACAGCCGGGACATCCGCATCCTTCCGGGGGTGGCCCAGCGGGCCGCTTCGGCGCCGGACGTGATGCGCGGTGAAGAAACCATGCTGCTGGGCGCGGTTCGTCAGTTCGGCGTCGATGGTACGGTCTGCATGCCGGGGACCCATTCCAAATGGGCGGTGATCGAAAAGGGCGTCCTGGCTCGGTTCGAGACCGCGATGACCGGTGAGATCTTCGCGCTTCTGTCGCGTCAGTCGACCCTGTCGCATTTCGTCGATGCGGCCAAATTCGACGGCGAGGCCTTCGACGGCGGGGTTCGGGCGGCACTGACGCATCCGGAGTCCCTGCTGCGCGACTTGTTTCACCTGCGCGCCGGCCCGCTTCTGGACCTGATGGAGGGGGCCGAGGTCGCGTCGCGCCTGTCCGGTCTGCTCATCGGACTGGAAATCGCCGGTGCGCAAGCAAAGGCAGGGGACAGCGTGACGCTGATCGCCTCGGGCGTCCTTGCTGACCGATATATGCGGGCACTGGACGGTACTGGGTGCCTTGTCCGGCGACTGGACGCCGATGACGCCGTATGCGCCGGGCTGTCCGCTTCGGCGGCGGCCCTTTGGCCAACACCCTGAAACATGGAGAGGACTGTATGACAGTTGCCGAACTCTGGTCCGAAATGGACATCAAGCTGATCGCCATCCTGCGCGGGATCACCCCGGATGAGACGCCCGAGGTTGTCCGCGGACTGCTCGACGTCGGGCTGCGCGCCATCGAGATCCCGCTGAATTCGCCGGACCCGATCACTTCGATCGGTCGGGCGGCGGAAACGGCGAAATCCTATGGGCCCAGCCTGATCGGGGCCGGGACGGTTCTGGCACCGGAACAGGTCGCCCAGGTGCAGGGGGCGGGCGGCAACCTGATCGTTTCGCCGGATGTGAACGAAGATGTCGTCAGCGCCACGGTTCAGGCCGGCATGGCCAGCTTTCCCGGTGTCTTCACCGCCACCGAGGCGCATCGCGCGATCCGGCTTGGAGCGACGGGGCTGAAGTTCTTTCCCGCCTCGCTGATCGGTCCGGACGGCATTACGGCCATCCGCGCCACGCTGCCACCGTCGGTGCAGATCTGCGTGGTCGGCGGGGTCGGCCCTGCAAATTTCGCGGCGTACCGGGCCAGCGGGGTGCACGGTTTCGGGCTGGGCACCAGTCTATACCGCCCCGGCGACAGCGCGACCCTTGTCGCCGGACGTGCCCGCGAAACGATAGACTCTTTTCGCACCGCCTATCAAAATTAAGACAATGCCGCCGCAGATCGCGCCGGCATTGTCTGTCCTGTCAGTGCCAGCCGACTCGTGGCGCCACCGGGATCATGTCGTCCGGGCGCGACCGGATCATGTCCAGGTGTTCGGCGCGGATGTGGCGATAGGCCGGATCGTCGAACCGGTTGACCATCTCGTCGGGGTCTTCGTGCAGGTCGTAAAGCTCGCCCGTGTCCGTACGCAGATCGGTCGACATCCGGTAGCGCGCGCTGCGCACCGTCATCAGATCCATGTCCACCGCCGACCGCAGGCTGTCGACTTCGTATTCCGACAGAGCGAAATCGCGGCTGTCGGTGCCATCCCAAAGACCGCGCCACGACTGCCCATGCCCCTCGGGCGCGGCAATTCCTGCCATATCGGCAGCCGTGGCCAGCACGTCGACCGTGCCCACCGGATCGTCGATCACCCGGCCCGACGGCACCTCGGGCCCCTGGATCAGGCAGGGCACCCGCAGCAGCCCGTCATAAAGCATCGGCCCTTTCAGCAGCAGCCCGTGATCGCCCAGCCATTCGCCGTGATCGCTGATGAAGATCACATAGGTGTTGTCCAGCTCGCCCGCCTGGCGCAGGGCGTCCAGAATGCGGCCGACCTGATGATCGACGGAAGAGATCATGCCGAAATAGATCCGCGTGATGTCGCGCAATGCCGCTTCGGTAAGATCGCCCTTCTGCCCCCAGTCGATGCCCCCGGCATTGTGCTCGGCCCCCTGTTTGATCGGCTTGGCGCGGTCCTCGACAAAGGCCTTGTGCCACCACGGGCGCTTTTCAAGATCCAGCCGGGGATGCGGTGCAATGGTGACCTCGTCGGGCGCATACATGTCGCACCAGGGCTGCGGCGACAGGAACGGCGGGTGCGGATCGGGGAACGAGACCCAGGCCATCAGCGGCTTTTCACCCTTGGCCTCGATCATCTCGACCGCGCGGTCGCCGATCCAGGGCGAGGAATGCCATTTTTCGTCCAGCCCGGACCGCCAGGCCTGGAAATGAGCGGTGTCGGGCGCCAGCCGCTCCTTCGCCCGGTCCCAGCGGTCCCGCCCACGGCCGTCCTGATCGAGCCAGTATTCATAGTGCAGTGCTTCGGGCGGATCGTACCACTGCGTGTGGTGATGCGGGCGCAGCATCATGTTGATGTTGTCGAAACCCATGTAGGCGCCCGACCAGTCGGGCGAGAAATCCTTGGCGCTCTTGTAGCATTCGGGCCGCCCGGTGGGCTCGAACGTTTGCTGGCTGGACAGATGCGCCTTGCCGATGAAATGGGTGTCATAGCCGGCGCGGCCAAAGGTTCCACCCAGACCGGCCTGGCCCAGGGCTTCGTCCAGATCGCGGCCGTTGTCGCGCACGCCGTGGCTGTAGGGCAGCTTGCCGGTCAGGATCGAGGCCCGCGCCGCCTGACACATGGGATGCGGGGTGATGCATTTGGAGAACCGCACGCCATTGGCGCCGATGCTGTCGATATGCGGCGTGCGCACGCCACGACCTTCTGGCCCGATGCAATCGCCACGCTGCTGATCGGTCGAAATCAGGATGATGTTGGGTTTCTTGCGCATTCGGAGCCCCTTGTTCTGTTTGGATTCGCAGACGTCAAAGACCTTATTACTATGC
This sequence comes from Meridianimarinicoccus marinus, assembly GCF_040689105.1. Classification (NCBI taxonomy): domain Bacteria; kingdom Pseudomonadati; phylum Pseudomonadota; class Alphaproteobacteria; order Rhodobacterales; family Paracoccaceae; genus Meridianimarinicoccus; species Meridianimarinicoccus marinus. The sequence goes on along the minus strand of NZ_JBFBVU010000015.1, from coordinate 14,566 downwards.
CGGGCAGATGCAGGATGTACAATAAGAAAAGAATAATGTACGATTATTGCAGAAGAGAGGAGCATCCTGAAAATGATTCGAAGCCTTACCGCTGCAACCACCATCGCCCTACTGCTGGCATCGACCGCCGCCGCGCAAACCACGCTCGACGTCGTCGCCTGGAAGGGGAACGAGGCCGAGCCCGCTGGCCTGCCCGAGCTGATCGAGAAGTTCGAGGCCCAGAATCCCGACATCAAGGTTGAACTGACGTTCGTCGCCCGCAAGGACGTCGACAAGGTCATCCCGCCGCGCCTTCAGGGCGGCAACCCACCGGATGTGACCATGGTCGACAGCGCGCTGGTCGATCTCTGGGGTGGGGCGGGTTTCCTGACCGACCTGGGGACGGACAGCCCGTGGTATGATCGGATGATCCCCGCCGTCCGCGAGGTGATGACCTCGGACGGCGAGATCCGCGTCTACCCGCTCGAAGTGATCGGCATGGGCAATTTCGTCAACATGGACCTGCTGGCCAAGGCGGGTATCGATACGGCGCCGGTGACGATCGACGAGTTGAAAGCGGCCTGTCAGGCATTGTCCGCCGAAGGCATCGCGCCGATGATCTTTGCCGGTGGTTTCCCGGCCATGCTCTTTGTGGGGGCCAACGGTATTGATCCCGATGGTATCTCGCCGTCGGAGTATGGCTTGGGGGAGCGCAGCTTCGTCGGGGACGAGAACTTCAACGCCGCACTGGACGGTGTCCGCGATCTGGTAGCGGCGGATTGTTTCGACCCCAAGCTTCAGGCCGGTCTGGACCCCTGGGCCACGGCGCCGCAGGAATTCCGCTCGGGCAATGTCGCTATCCTGCCGCAGGGCGCGTGGAACATCGGCAATTTCTCGTCCGTCGAGGGTCTGAATTTCCAGTTTGCGCCGATGCCGTCGCTGCACACCGAACATGGTCTTGCCCTGGATCTTGTCGGGCCCGGCTGGGCGATCCCGCGTGACGCGGAAAACCTTGAAGCCGCCCGCAAATGGGTCGACTTCTTTGCCGACGAGGAGAACCTGAGTGTCTTCCTCACTGCAGAGGGGGCCTACAGCCCCTATACGGGCGGTGTTTCGACGATGCCGGACCTTGCCGCGCCCTACACCGAAGCGCGTGACGCGGGCAGCCTGATCCTTTGGCCATTCTCGACGCTGGAATTCCCCAAGCCGCTGCAAACGGAATGGGAAGACAGCATCACCGGCTTCCTGCTGAACATCGACGAGCCCAACGAGAAAACGCTGCAGCGTTGGGACGATACCGTGGAAGACAACCTGTAATACCGCGCGGCCCGGCACCTTGTCGCCGGGTCCTGCCATGCACGACCAATCAACGGGGGAAACCATGCGCGCGAGACATTCACTTTACTGGTTCACGCTACCGGCGTTGCTGGTGATCGGGCTGTTCTTCATTCATCCGATCATCCTGACCTTCGACATGAGCCTGACCAATTTCAAGGGCATCGGCGAGGCCAAGGATGTCGGCTGGAGCAACTACGAGCGCATCTTCAGCCGGGATCGCTACCTGCAAGAGATCTGGCTGACCCTCTGGTACACGGTGGTGGTGGTTTCGGCGCTGACCGTCACCGGCCTGTTCTTCGCCGCGATGCTGCACCGCCTGCCGCTGATCCGCAACTTCAGCCGCGCCGCCCTGTACACCCCCGCGATGATGTCCTTCGTCGTTGTCGGCTATGTCTGGCAGTTTCTCTATTCGCCGCTGAACGGCGGCATCAACGTGGCGCTCCGGGATCTGGGCCTGGGCGCATTTGAGCAGAACTGGCTGGGCGATCCGGCGCTGGCGCTTTATTCGGTGGCCTTCACGCAAATCTGGATGTTCACCGGCTTCACCTGCGCCATCTTCCTGGCCGGTTTCGCCGGCATCCCGGAAGAGATCGGCGAGGCGGGCCGGCTGGAGGGCGCGACCTCCTGGCAGCGGTTCCGCTATCTTGAATTGCCGCTGCTGGGACCGTCGATCACCGTTTCGGTGATGCTGACCACCATCGGCACGCTGAAGACCTTCGAGTTGCCCTTCATCCTGACCAAGGGCGGGCCGGATGGCGCAACGCGGCTGCTGTCCATCGACATTATCGACAACCTGTTCGGCCAGTACAAATTCGGCTTCGCCAGCGCGCTGTCGATCGTGATGCTGCTGATCGTGCTGGGTGTCGCCTTCCTTCAGAACAAGGTCCTGCGTGACCGGGAGAACGCATCATGAGCCTCTCAGACGCACACCCCGCCACCCGCGCGCGCGCGGGCTTCGACTGGGATCTGATCCGGCGCCGGGGCAAGTCCATCCTCGTGCACGGCATCGTGCTGGGCCTTGTGGCCATCATGCTGCTGCCGCTGGTCTACATGGTGATGATGTCGTTCAAGACCTCGACCGAGATCGCGCAGGATCCGCTGGGGCTGCCGGACAGCCTGTACTGGGGCAACTACATGCAGGCGCTGGCCTCGATGGGCTATGTCCGTTCGGTGCTGAACTCCATGGGCATTACCATCTCGGTGATCGTGGTGGTGGTTTTTGCCGGTGCCATGGCGGCCTATCCGCTGGCCAGATTGGAGAACCGGATCAGCCGGGTGATCGTCATGGTCATGGCGCTGGGGCTGGCGACGCCGAACTTCGTCACCATCACCCCGATCTACGTGATCTTCCGCGACCTGGGGCTGCTGGACAGCTATCTGGGCATCGTGCTGGCCTTTGCCGCGCTGAAGCTGCCGCTGGCGGTGTTCTTCTACACCAGCTTCATCGCCGCGATCCCGATCGAGCTGGAAGAGGCCGCGCGGCTCGACAATTGCAACAACTGGCAGATCTTCTGGCATGTGATCCGGCCGCTGCTGGCGCCGGTGACGGCCACGCTGTCGCTGTTCGTGATGATCATGGTGTGGAACGACTTCATCTATCCGCTGCTGCTTCTGACCGACAAGGACAAGCTGACGGTGATGATTGCGGTCTACAAGTTCGTGGGCAATACCGGCATCGACCCGACCAAACTTTTTCCGGCCGCGGTTCTGGGATCGCTGCCGCTGCTGCTGATGTTCGCGGTGTTCCAGCGCAAGATCATGGCCGGTGCGACGGCGGGAGCAGTGAAATGAGGCTGGACGGACGTCATGTGATCGTCACCGGGGCCGGGGCAGGGATCGGGCTGGGCATCGCCCGCGCCTGCCGCGCGGCGGGGGCCGAGGTGACCGGCTTCGACAAGCAGATCGACGGCGCGGCCAAGCTGGACCAGATCGGCGCGCGCTTCGTGCAGGTCGATGTCACCGACCTCGACGCTTTCGAGATGGCCATCGCCGAGGCCCACGGCCGCGCCGGACGGCTAGACGGCATGGTCAACAACGCCGGCGTCACCATCAAGGTGCCGTTTCTGGAAATGACGCGGGACCAGATGGAGACCCTCTGGACGGTCAACCAGCGGTCGGTTCTGGTGGGCTGCCAGGCGGCGGGGCGGATCATGGCCGACGCCGGGGGCGGTGCCATCGTCAACCTGTCCTCGGTCCATGCCCGCGCCACCAACCCCGGCCACGAAGGCTATGCGGGCACCAAGGCCGCAATCGCGGCGATGACTCGCGCCATGGCCTGGTCGTTGGGGCCGCACGGCATCCGCGTCAATGCGATCTGCCCGGCGATGACCCGGACCGAGATTGTCGATGCGGCCATGCAGGATCCGGACAAGGAATCGCTGTTCCGATCGTGGACGGCCGATGGGGCGGTAACAACGGTGGACGAAATCGGCGCGCTGGCGGTGTTCCTGCTGTCTGACGCCGGATCAGCCTTGAACGGGTCCGAGGTGGTGGCCGACCGGGCGATGTCGGCGCTGCTGGACGTCTTTGATGTAAGGAGGAAGTGAGATGGCCGAACTGGCGCTCAACAATGCGATCAAGCGCTATGGCGCGACGCAGGTCATTCACGGAGTGGACCTGCAGGTCGATGATGGCGATTTTTGTGTCTTCGTGGGGCCCTCGGGCTGTGGCAAGTCGACCTTGCTGCGGATGATCGCCGGGCTTGAGGAAACCTCGGACGGGCGCATGACCATTGGTGGTCGCGACGTGACCCATGCCGACCCGGCCAAACGCGGCGTGGCCATGGTGTTCCAGACCTACGCGCTTTATCCGCACATGACGGTGCGCGAGAACATGAGCTTTGGTCTGAAGATCGGCGGCTCTGAGAAGGCAGAGATCGACCGCAAGGTCGCCGAGGCCGCTCGGATCCTGAAGCTCGACGCCTATATGGATCGCAAGCCCAAGGCGTTGTCCGGCGGGCAACGCCAGCGGGTGGCGATCGGTCGGGCCATCGTGCGCCAGCCGGATGTCTTTCTGTTCGACGAGCCGCTGTCGAATCTCGATGCCGAGTTGCGCGTCGAGATGCGGGTCGAGATCGCGAAGCTGCACAAGCAGCTGGGCGCAACCATGGTCTATGTGACCCATGACCAGGTCGAAGCGATGACCATGGCTGACAAGATCGTCGTGCTGCGCGATGGCCGCATCGAGCAGGCAGGTGCACCGGTGAAACTCTACGAGGATCCGGACAATGTGTTCGTCGCGGGCTTCATCGGCTCGCCGCGGATGAACTTCTTTGACGGCACGGTGACTCGGGTCGAGGCGGGCACGGCGCATGTCTCGCTGCCAAGGCTGAACGGGGTCGAAGTGCCGGTGGCATTGTCCCAGGTGCCGCATCAGGGGCAGGCCGTGAAACTTGGTCTGCGGCCCGAGCATTTCGAACCGGAAGGCGCGATCCGAGCGGCGCTGAAAATCGACGTGATCGAGAACCTTGGCGGGGTCTCCTATGCCTATTCGACCAGCGACGGCGACGCGCATCCGGTCATTGTCGAGATGCGCGGCAAGTCTCGTCCCGGCGAGGGCGGGCAGATGACCATCGGGTTCGATCCAGCCTCGGTACTGGCGTTCGATGGCGACAGCGGTCTGCGCATCCGCTGATAGCGTAATGCGGGCCCCCGTCGCGATATGCGGCGGGGGCGTCATTGTTCACGGCATCGTGGCCATGGGGGGCAGCAGGCCGGGAACATCCATCTCGACGGCAAACAGACCGCCCGCCAGCGGGTTGGCGGCTTTTTCGGCCTCGGTCATGCTGAATGTGCCAGTGGTGATATAGAGTGTTGTCAGCTCTACCCCGCCAAAACAGCAATTGGTGACAATCTCGCAGGGCAGGTCGATCTGGGCCACGATCTCGCCATCCGGCCGCATTCCCAGCACGCGGCCCCGGTCGCAGATCGCCACCCAGAGCGTGCCCTCGGCATCGACGGTCAGCCCGTCGGGCTTGCCGGTGGTGTCGTCAAACCGACGCAAGACGCGCCATGCGCCAGCCTCGAACACATGCAGAACCCCCGGCACGCTGTCGACGAAATAGAGCCGCGTGCCGTCCGGGCTCCAGCCCAGCCCGTTGGAAATCGTGGTGCCGCGCATCATTGCCTGCGGTCCAGTCTGGCCGTAACGGTAAAGCGCCCCAGTCGGCCCTTTGGCGCCTTCCGACATTGTGCCCACCCAAAGCGCCCCGTCCGGCCCGGCGATCATGTCGTTCAAGCGGTTGCCGGGGATCTCTGGCTCCGGGTCATGCAGAATGTCGATCTTGCCGGTTTCAGGGTCCACCACGCCCAGCCCGCGCACCGTGGCGATCAGCAACTGCCCGTCATGACGCAGTGCCAGCGCGCTTATCAGGCAGGGCAGGAGCGTGCGGGTTGTGGCGCCCGTTTCAGGATCGAACCCGTGCAGGGCCTCGCCCGATATATCGACCCACCACAGACGCCCGCGCCCGGCATCCCACAACAGCCCTTCACCACAGCCGGCTTTGGCAGCATCAACGCAACGAGGCGTATCCATATCGTTCTCCACTGGAAATAATGTATGATATAGTATAAATGATGGGCGGAAGAACGGAAAGTCTTGACGCTTCCAATTCTCATGTGAACGGTTCGGTATGAGCAACAACGGTCCCATCGCCCTCGCGGCAGACAAGGATGCCGAGGCGTCCTCCACATCAATCTATGATGCCATCCGCCATGACATCCTGTCGGGGGCGTTGGAGGCCAACGAACGGTTGAAAATCTCGGCACTGGCCAAGCAGCACAACACCTCGACCAATCCGGTGCGCGAAGCGTTGCAGCAATTGCGCGGCGAGGGGTTGGTGCTGTTCACCCCGAACCAGGGCGCGAGGGTCCGGCCCATCGACATGGACTTCGTCCGCGACGTGGCCGAGGTGGGGTATCAGCTGGAACCCTATTTGCTGAAGCTCTTCGTCGAGACCGCCAGCGCCGAAGACATTGCTGAACTGGAGCGCATCCAAGATGAGATTGAGGCCCTGAACTTCAAGGACAAGGCGCGCCACACGGACCTGAACCACGCCTTCCATGAAACCATGTACGAACGGCACTACAACCGCGTTGCGTTTGGGGTCTGGAAACAGCACCGCGAAATTCTCGGCTCGATCAGCACGCGGATCCCCATTGCCATTGGCCGTCAGGAAGCGATTCTGCGGGAACACCGGGCGCTGATCGACGCGATCAAGGCGCAGGACGTGGACCGCGCGGTCAAGGTACTGAACCAGCATATCGGCGATGCCGGGCGTCATGTCGTCGATCAGCTTCGCATCGAGCAGACCCGAGCCTCTCGGCATCGCAGTGCATGATCCGGCCCTTTAGGCCGCTCTTCCCTTCAGTCCAGCGGCCCATGGGTCCGCGGAACCGGTTCGCTTTCTTCCGATAGTTTGGATGGCTCCCTGGTGGGCCGTCACGTCAAGCAGCTGTGGCACGCCGAGGCTTCTGGCCGGTGTGGCCGCGCAGCTTTGCCATGTTCGGCGGTAAGCTGCAGAAAAGTCAGAGAAATTACGTCGGAGTTTTGGGTGTGCATCGTTGTGTTTGGCCGTGCGCCCAGCCATATCAAACATGAAACCAAATAAATAATGTACGAAAATAGAATATCATGTACTGTGGTGGGGAGACGATTCTAGTTGGAGGTGCCGTCGTGCCCGCAAGCCCATCAAGTGCCCTTGCCGAACCGGCCTATGTTCAGCCCATGGTGCGCGTGTCGCCCGACGTGGCGATCGCCGCGATCGAGGCCATCCCCGCGCGGGTCGGTGGTCGCAATCAACTGCTGATCCGGGTCGAGACGGGCGACGGGCTGATCGGTTGGGGCGAGTCCGGGCTGTCATCGCGCGAAGCCGCGGTGGCGGCGGTGGTTCGGGACTTCGCAGGTTTCCTTGTCGGCAAGGATTCCCGCCAGATCGGCCGCATCTGGCAGCAGACCTATCGCAGCCAGTATTTCGAAGGCGGGCGCGTGCTTACGGCGGCAATCTCGGCCATCGACATCGCGCTGCACGATCTTCTGGGCAAGCGGCTTGGCGTGCCGGTGTACCAGCTTCTGGGCGGAAAACAGCGCGACGTGGTGCCGACTTTCGCCAGTTTCCTTGCCACCTCGATCGAGCAGTCCCTGCAGGACACCAAGACACTGGTCGCGGGTGGATGGGACTGCGTGCGCATCTATCCCGATGGATTCGACGGCAACACGGTGTTCGATCCGCGGGCCTCGCTCGGGCGTACGGTCGAAACGCTGGCCGCCCTGCGCGAGACCTTCGGGCGCGACCTGTGCCTCGGGATCGATCTGCATCACCGCTATTCACCGGCCGAGATTGCCAGCTTCTGCAACATGCTGCCGCCCGGCACGCTGGATTTTCTGGAAGAACCGATCCGTTCGGAAAGCCCCGAAGCCTATGCCAACTTGCGCAAAGTGACGGACATTCCATTCGCGGTCGGCGAGGAATTTGCCTCGAAATGGCAGGCCGCGCCGTTCCTTGAGCAGGGGCTCACGCAATACATGCGGCTGGATATCTGCAACATCGGCGGTTTCACCGAAGCCATGAAGATCGCCGGCTGGAGCGAACGCCACTACGTCGATCTGATGCCACACAATCCGCTGGGGCCGATCTGCACCGCCGCCAGCGTTCACATGTCCGCTGCCGTTCCGAATTTTTCCTGGCTGGAGACCCGGCAATCACCGGTTGAAAGTCTTGGGTTTCATGACCCGGCACTGTTCCCGGTTCAGGTCGAGCTTGACGGGCCGGTCTACCGCGTCCCGGACGCGCCCGGACTGGGCGTCGAGGTGAACGAACAGGCGATCCGGGCCAGCAAGCCCGAACATGTGGAATGCCCGCATCTCACCAAGCCGGACGGATCCGTCACCAACTGGTGAGCTTCACGAAAACAGAGGAGGACAAGAACATGGGTCCATTGAAAGTTACACGGCAAGCGCTCTTGGGAGGAGTTGCCATGCTGGGGATCTTGGCAATGACGGCGACGTCTGGCATCGCCAATGAATACGGTCAGGCGCCGATGTTCGACCCGTTGGTCGCATCCGGCGCACTGCCGCCGCTGGAAGAGCGTCTGCCGAAAAACCCGCTGGTGTTCGAAACGGTCGACGAGATCGGCGAATACGGCGGCACCTTGCGCCGCGCCATCCTTGGCGGTGGCGATCAGCACAACATCGTGCGGGTGATCGGCCATGAGAACCTTGTCCGCTGGAGCGTGGACTGGACCGAGATCATGCCCAATATCGCCGAAGGCTGGGAGGTGTCCGACGACGCGACCACCTTCACCTTCAAACTGCGCGACGGGATGCGCTGGTCCGATGGGGCGCCGTTTACGGCCGATGACATCATGTTCTGGTACGAGGTCTTTTCCGATCCGAGGTTGACGCCCAGCAAACACCCGATCTACGTCGGCCCAGAAGGCCCGGTCACCGTCACCAAGATCGATGACACCACGGTCGAGTTCAAGTTCGCCTCGCCCAACGGGTTGTTCATTCCGAACCTGGCCTATGGTTTTGGCTACTATCCGGTGAACTACCCGAAACATTACCTGACCCAGTTCCATGCAGACTATAACCCGGACGGCATTCAGGCGCTGATCGATGCGGAACCCGCCGCCGAAGACTGGATTTCCCTGTTCACGCTGAAAGCCGGCCACATGCACACGCCCGCGTTCTGGCAGAACCCGGACCGGCCGACGCTGCACCCGTGGAAGCTGAAGAATGCCTATGGCGCTTCCGACCGGCTGGTGGCCGAGCGCAACCCCTATTTCTGGAAGGTGGACGCCGACGGCAACCAGTTGCCCTATTTCGACGCCATCACCTGGGATCAGGTCGAAGACCCCGAAACGATCCTGCTCAAGGCCTTCAACGGCGAGATTGACTATATGAACCGCCATCTGGGCCGCCCCGCCAACCGGGCGATCCTGACCGACAATGCCGAGCGCGGAAAATACCGGTTCTTCGACACAAACGATCTGCCCTCGAACGGGGCGATCCTGATGCTGAACCTGAACAACCCCGATCCGGTCAAAGCCGAGGTGGTCAACAACAAAGATTTCCGCATCGGGTTGAGCCATGCGGTCAACCGGCAAGAGATCATCGACCTGATCTATCTGGGCTCCGGGCGGCCGATGCAGACCTCGCCGCAGCCGGTTTCGCCGCTGTACAATGAAAAGATGGCGACGCAATTCACCGCGTTCGACCCCGATCTGGCGAATGAATACCTGGACAAGGTCCTTCCCGAAAAAGACGACGACGGCTATCGCCTTGGTCCCGATGGTGAACGGTTCTCGCTTGTCTTCATGGTGGCCGATGTGTTCGGCGCGCAGTTTCCCGACGTGATGGAGCTTGTGTCGATCTACGCCGCCGATGTGGGGCTGGATTTCCAGATCCGCATGAGCGACCGCGCCCGCCTTCAGGAACTGGCTTCCTCGGCGCAGCATGACGCCTATATCTGGAACTGCGCTGGCGGCCAGTCCGACGCCTATACCTCGCCCGAGTGTTACCTGCCCTTCGGTACGGCGGTCTACTGGGCGCCGGACTGGGCCAAATGGGGCGTTGACCCGGCCACCGGAGTCGAGCCGCCGCAAAGCATCAAGGCGCTGTTCGATCAATACGACGAGGTCAAGGCCGCGCCGGATGCCGAGTCCCGCAAGGCCGCAATGGAGGCGCTTCTGGAGCTTTCCACGGAGCAGTTCCTGACGATCGGCCTTGTGCAAAGCGACCCCGCGTTCGGCGTGGCGCGCAACAACGTTCGCAACGTGCCCGATCCGCTGCCGATCTCGGGTCAACTCTGGTACCCGTCTCCCTACGTCAGCCAGATGTTCTACGAAGGCGGCAAGGCCCTGCCATAGGCCTGCCTGCAGGCCGGTCCGGGCCTTCCTCCCTGCCCGGACCGGCCGCAAATCATCGCCCTCGGGCGCATGCATCCCCCCTTCGACAGAAAGTTCCAAGATGCTAGGCTTCATCTATCGTCGGCTGCTCTACATGATCCCTACGGTCGTGTTGGTGTCGGTCGTCACCTTCCTGATCATCCAATTACCGCCCGGTGACTACCTAGACACGCTAGCCGCCGAACTGTCCGACAGCGGCGGTCTTGATGCCGGCACGATGGAGGCCCTGCGCGAACGCTACGGGTTGGGCCAGCCGTTCTTCGTTCAGTACTGGAAATGGATTTCCGGCATCGTCCTGCATGGTGATTTCGGCCTGTCCTTTGAGAAGAACCTGCCCGTGGGCGATCTGATCTGGGACCGGCTGGGCTGGACCTTCGCGATCTCGCTGCTGACGCTTCTGTTCATCTGGGCCGTGGCCCTGCCCATCGGCATCTATTCGGCGGTGCGAAAGTATTCATTCGGCGACTACGCCGCGACCTTCTTCGGCTTCATCGGGTTGGCGGTGCCCAACTTCCTGCTGGCGCTGGTGATGATGTATGTGGCGTTCAAGTACTTCGGCCAGTCGGTCGGTGGACTTGTCAGCCCGGAATACCTTGACCAGCCCTGGAACTGGGACAAGCTGGTCAATCTGCTGCAACACATCTGGATGCCGATATTCGTGGTCGGCACCTCGGGCGCGGCGGCCCTTATCCGCATCATGCGCGCCAACCTGCTGGACGAGTTGTATCGGCCTTATGTGGTGACCGCGCGGGCCAAGGGCATGTCCGAGTTTCAGCTTCTGCTGCGCTATCCGGTGCGGGTGGCGCTGAACCCTTTCATTTCCACCATCGGATGGATCCTGCCGACGCTGGTGTCGGGGGAAATCATCGTCGCCGTGGTGATGAACTTGCCGACCACCGGCCCGATGCTGCTGCGCGCGCTGCTGGTGCAGGACATGTACCTGGCCGGGTCGCTTATTCTGATCGTCAGCCTGCTGACGGTGCTGGGCACATTGATTTCAGACCTGCTGCTGGCGTGGATCGACCCGAGGATCAGATACCAATGACCGATCAGACAATACAATTGGGCAATGGCGGAATGCAGCCCGACGACACTGGGGCCATGCCCGATCTGCTGGGCCCGCGGGCGTTGATGTGGCGCAAGTTCCGCCGTCACCGTGTCGCCTATCTGAGCCTTTGGGTCGTGGTCTTCATCTATGCGATGGCGCTTTTCGGAGAGTTTCTGGCCACGACGGACATTCAGCAAACCAACCGCCGTGCGCCTTTTGCCCCGCCCATGAGCATTCACATGTTTGTCGAAGGTGAGGATGGATCGCGGCAGTTGCTGCTGCATGCCAAGGGTCTGAAACTGACCCTGGACCCCGTCGAACGGCGCCGTACCTTCGCAGAGGATCCCGACAAGGTCATCCCGCTGGGCTTCTTCGTTAAAGGTTTCGACTATCACTTGCTGGGCGTGATCCCGATGGACCGGCATTTCTTCGGTCCGGTGAACCCAAAGGACCGCGTCTATTTCTGGGGCGCCGACCGTCTGGGACGCGACATCTTCAGCCGCATCGTCATGGGCACGCGGGTTTCGATGTCCATCGGCCTTGTCGGGGTGGCCATGTCGCTGGTGATCGGGGTCTCGTTGGGCGGGCTTTCGGGCTACTACGGCGGCTGGGTGGACAATGCGATCCAGCGGTTGATCGAATTCCTGCGCTCGATCCCCACCATCCCGCTGTGGATGGGACTGGCCGCCGCGATCCCCCTGGACTGGCCGCCGCTGCGCACTTATTTCGTGGTGACCATCATCGTATCGATGATCGGATGGACCAGTCTGGCGCGCGAAGTGAGGGGCAAGTTCCTGTCGCTTCGGGGGGAGGATTTCATCACCGCCGCGCGGCTGGACGGGTTGAGCGACTGGCAGGTGATCCGCCTGCACATGGTGCCCAGCTTTTCCAGCCACATCATCGCCTCGCTGACATTGGCGGTGCCGTTGATGATCTTGGCCGAAACCTCGCTGTCCTTCCTCGGCATCGGGTTGCAGCCGCCCACCGTGTCCTGGGGGACGCTGCTGAAAGAGGCGCAGAACATCCGCACCATCATTCAGGCACCCTGGCTTCTGATCGCACCGGGATCGGTGATCGTCTTGGCCGTGCTGGCGCTCAACTTTCTAGGGGACGGACTTCGCGATGCCGCAGACCCACATGCCCACTGAACCGCTTGTCGAGATCCGCAATCTGCGCACCCACTTCTTCACCGATGACGGCGTGGTCAAGGCTGTCGAAGGGGTCGATCTGGATATCTTTGCCAACCGAACCTTGTGCATTCTGGGAGAGTCCGGTTGCGGCAAGTCGATCATGGCGCGGTCGATCCTGCGGATCGTGGATGCGCCCGGCAAGATTGTCGACGGCTCGATCATTTATCACAATGCCACCGGTCAAAGCGTCGATCTGGCCCGCGCGCGCAACGGCTCGCGGCAATTGCGCGACATTCGCGGTCAGGACATCGCGATGATCTTTCAGGAACCGATGTCCTCGCTCGGGCCGATCCAGAAGATCGGGCGCCAGATCACCGAAACCATTCTGCTGCACCGCAAGGTGACAAAGGCCGAGGCCAAGGAGATAGCCATCGACCTGCTGGACCGCGTCGGCATTCCGCAGCCCGCGCGCCGGTTCGACTCCTATCCGTTCGAACTGTCCGGCGGCATGCGGCAGAGGGCGATGATTGCCATGGCCCTATCGTGCCAGCCGCGTCTGCTGATCGCCGATGAGCCGACAACGGCGCTGGACGTCACGACACAGGCGCAGATCCTCGACCTGATCGCCGAGTTGAAGGAAGAACTGCAGATGGGGGTCATGCTCATCACCCACGATCTGGGTGTCGTAGCCGAGGTCGCCGGAGATGTTGCCGTGATGTACATGGGCAAGGTGGTGGAAAAGGGCGATGTCTTCTCGATCTTCGAAGCCCCCCAGCATCCCTACACCCGCGCGCTTCTGGAATCCGTGCCCCGCATGGGGGGTGGGCGGCGTGACAGGCTTCCCGCCATTCGCGGCATGGTTCCGCATCCGCTGGCGCGGCCGTCGGGCTGCACCTTCCGCACGCGGTGCGATCACGCCATGGCCGGGATCTGCGACCGGAGCGAGCCGGTGTTGACGCCTGCAGGCGAAACGCAAGCGGCCTGCTTTCTGCACATTACGGAGATGACCGATGACTGAGACCCTGATGCAGGTCCGTGACCTTGGTATGCATTTCGGGGGCGGGTCAAAAGCGGCCCATCCCGTGCGGGCGGTAGATCGAGTCTCGTTCGACGTCCTTCGGGGCGAAAGCTTCGGTATTGTCGGCGAAAGCGGGTCTGGAAAGACCACGCTGGGGCGTTGCCTGATGCAGATCCTCAAACCCTCTGCAGGATCGGTGAAATTCAACGGCAAGCGGCATTCCGGCGTCGAGCTGACCAAGATCGACGCGAAGGCCTTGCGCGACATCTGGCGGGACATTCGCATGGTGTTTCAGGATCCGCAGTCCTCGCTCAACCCGCGCCTGCGGGTGATCGACCTGATCGGCCAAAGCCTGCAACAGGCCGAAGGCTTGAAGGGGCAGGTGTTGGCAGAGCGCGTTTCCGAGCTGCTCTTGCAGGTCGGGCTGCGCCCCGAGTTCCTGATGCGCTATCCCAACGCCTTTTCCGGGGGGCAGCGCCAGCGGCTGGGGATCGCCCGCGCCCTGGCCACACAGCCCGAGCTGATCATCGCGGATGAGGCGGTCTCGGCCCTGGATGTGTCTATTCAGGCGCAAACGCTGAACTTGTTGATGGACTTGCAGGCGGATTTCGATCTGACCTACGTGTTTATCGCGCATGACCTTGCCGTTGTGGAACATTTCTGCGACCGGATCGCGGTGATGTATCGCGGGCGGATTGTTGAACTGGCACGGACGCAAACCCTGTTCGCGACGCCCCGCCACCCCTATACCCGCGCGCTGCTGGCCTCTGTCCCGATCCCGGACCCAAGGGCGCGCAAGTCGCGCGGGAAGTCGAAGCCGACCGAGGCGACCCCCAACCCCGAAGGCTGCCAGTTCGCACCCCGCTGCCCGCACGCAACGGAGCTGTGCCACAACACTCGGCCCACGCCCCGTGCCATCGGTGGCGCGGATGTCCTGTGCCATTTTGCCGGAGAGATTTGATGATGGGTTGCCCAACAGGGCCACGCGTACAAACCCCATTCCCGAGCATCCGACACCTACGCAATGAGGGTGGAAGGGCGCCAAAACGCTCGCGTCTTCGGCGCCGACTTGCGGATCAGTTGTCCTGCTCCAGCCGGTCCACCATTTCGCCAAAGCCGCGCGCCTTGGCGTGTTGCAGCGGGGTGA